>CAXMLR010000155.1:0-4791 GCA_964194275.1 uncultured Solirubrobacterales bacterium | reverse complement strand
CGGGGAGGTTCTCATGGCCACCGTCAGCCTGCAAATCAACCGAGGAGGGATGCATGTCAAGAGTGCTTCGTGCACGTCGTCTGCTGGGCATGACGGCGCTGTCCTTGCTGGCTGGACTTGGGAGCGTTGCCCTGGCCGCGAACAAGGGAAAGATCACTCCGGTTTCGGAATCTCATGCGGGCGCGACGGCGCTGGCCCGGACGATTTTGGTCAACAAGCGCCTGTTCCTGAGCGGCCGGTTTGCCGCGGTCCCGCCGGACAACCATCCGAACGCCATCTCGACCGAGCCGCTGGCCGGCTTTCCGCGAAAGGGAGCGGCGTACGCGATCCTGACGAACGGCTGCGCGGTGCTGGCCGATCACAAGAAGGGTGCCGGGCTTCCGGGATGCAACGACAATGGGGTGCCTCTGCGCGGGACGCGTGATCTGACGATCCTGCGCGTAACCGTCAGGGTGCCGAAGCAGGCGAACTGCCTGTCGTTCCGCTTCCGGTTCCTCTCGCAGGAGTACCCGCAGTTCGTGGGGTCGAACTACAACGACGGGTTCATCGCTGAGCTGGACCAGACGACCTGGGAATCTGGGGCGAGCGGCAACCGCAACGATCCGCACATCTCCGCGCCGCGGGACTTCGCCAAGGATTCCAAGGGCGGCATAGTCAGCATCAACTCGGCGGGACCAGCGGCTTTCAGCACCGCCAATGCCCGCGGCACGACATATGGCGGCGCGACGCCGATCCTGCGCGCCTCAACCCGGATCACGCCGGGGGTTCACTCGTTGTTTCTGTCGATGTTCGATCAGGGCGACCGGCAGTACGACTCGGCAGTGTTCCTCGACCAGCTGACGATCAACCACATGGCCTCATGCACGTCCGGGCTGGCGCAGACCCAGTGACGTGAGGGAGCCTCCCCCCGTTCAGGCAGGCCGCGGCTTGCCGGAACGGGGGGTAACGGTGAAGCGTGGGCATTCATCGCGGCGCTCGAACGAATTCCTGCGGCTAGTGGCGCGTCTCCCAGGGCGGCTTGGTTCATTCGTCCAGATGTGACGACTCGGCGGTCGACACGACCGGTGGGACGATCACCGCGTCAGCTGACGACGAGGACCAGTCTGGTGCCTCCCATCACAGTCCGACCGGTGCCGGGACAGCGGGGCTGCTGAGCTCGGCGTCCGACAGAAAGCTCCCAGGTCGGCAGACGCCCAGGTAGACGCGTCGGCCGGCTATTGCAATCAGCTAACGGGGAAGTCTTGATCGACAGGATCAAACGTTCGTCAGGCTGGCCCTCCGCGACGGCAGGACGAGAGAGTCAACTTGGAGTGCCCCCGGTCTCGAGGACAACGGAGCTGGTGGTGGTGGACGCGGTGCCTCTCTGCGACGCCTGCCGATCGCCCGACCACCCTCCAGCTGGTCCGCGGTGACGCGGCCGAAGGCGGATGGATCCGAACCGGTGCCGGCCGAGCAAGGGCTCAGGCGCGCTTGGGTTTCACGGATCGGTGGCGCCGATTGGCGGGCTTGTGAGGCGAGCGGCGTTTGCGTTCCGGCTTGGGTTGGTGCCAGTGGACCTCGAGCTGATGCTCGCCGGGGCCGACGGCGACCTTGATGAACGACTTGTTGTGGGAGACAGCGGCTGGCCGGCCGTCCACAGTCGTTGCCCCCAGCGGTCCCGGAAGCTGGAGGACGGCCTCTCCGCCGGCTGGGGAGCTCACCGCCAGCCGCAGGATCCGCCCGGTTACCTGGGCATCCAGCAGCTGAACCGTGGCCTGTTCCACGACGACGCCGGGGGCGAGCTCGTATTCGAGCGGCAGCAGCAAGGCTTCTCCGGCGGGGAGGACCATCTCGCCGGCAAGCGGGACATGCGTGCGCTTCTCGGGCTGATCGGTGGTGAGCCTGAACCGTAAATCGGTGGCGTAACGGTTCACGATGCTGATCGTGGCTGAACGCGGCTCGGCCCCAGGCTGCGGATCGCGGGCCCGCAGCAGGCGGGCTTGGATACGGCTGTCGGTGACCGCGCAGACGGCCGCGCGCCCGTGCAGCCTTTGCGCCATCGCCAGATGAGCGGGGGTGATCGGCCGAAACGGAGGAACCACTATCTCCGGCTGAGATGTCCCTAGCACGGGGGTGGTCGGACCGAGGTTGATCCCGCTGACCGGGACGACGTTCTGACCGTCCCAGTAGGCGACGATCCCTCCGGTTATGACCTCTCCGCCCCGACGCTCGTTGGTGTAGTCGAAGATCAGCACCTTCTGTGGCGGACCGGCATCCGGCGCCTGCGCCGTGTTGATCGCCCTGGCCGTGGCAGCGCCCCACCGGCGCGCGACCATGCTCCGGGCGAGCACCGCGGCACCGGCGGCGCCGCTGCCCGAGGGCACGTCCTGACTCTCCCGCACGTCACCGATGCGTCCCGGAACGGAATCGGCGACCGGCCAGGTTCCGAGCAGGACCGCTTGCCCCCGGGCGACGCGGCGCGAGTAGCCACAGACCTGGCTGCCGCGCCACGCGATCGGCTTAGAGGAAGACGAGAGCTCGAAGGTCTGCACACCGCGCCAGACCTGGACCAATGTGCCGAGCACCCTGACCGTCTGGGCGTCCTCGGGGTAGGCAGCTCCGAGGCGCTCATCGTAGAGCGCGTCATGAAGCACCATGCACGGTGCGTAGTTCTCGTCCAGCGTCGGCGGCGCCGGCCAGCAGATCAGCTTTCCGCCGCCGCGCACATAAGACACGAGCGCCTGTTGGCAGGAGCGCGGCAACGAGTCGGCGCAGGCCAGCCAGATCGTTGGATAGGGGGCGTAGTCAGAGGGTTGGGTGACGTCGGTGTCGAGCAGATCGAAGGCCAATCCGGCCCGGACGAGCAACGTCGCGAGCGCCGGTATGTCGCTCTCGATCGCCCCGCGGAGATCGCGGCCGAACCCGTACTTGGTCGAGTCATATGGTGCGTACAGGTACTCCGGCGGCCAGATGATCGCCGTGTCGGCGATCCGCTCAGAGCGGGCCAGGCGCGGGCCGGCCAGACGCAGCGTGCGGCCGAGCACGCTCATTTCGGGCACATCGCCTTCGGCAATGCCCTCGGTGTAGGTGAAGCCCAGAAAGCCACTGATGCCCTCACCCGCGAGCAAGTGGCGCGCAAACACGTCCCCCCCGCTCATCTCGGCTGAGATGACATCGCGCCGCAAGCGTTGAGCGCCACGGACCGCCGCCGCGCACAACTCGATCGTGGGTACCGACCACGGCCCGGGATCCAGGTAGAACTCCGGATGCAGCACGTCAACCGCCTGGGCGATCTGGGCGAAGTTCGCCGGCGGCGCGAGCTGCAGCTCCTCCTCGTGGCTGATCGGTACATCCGCGCCGCCTGCCCGCAGCGCATCGGCCATCGCGCTCAGGAACACCCGCAGCTGCCCAGCCTTGAAACGCTGCCAGGCAAGGGCCGGTCGCAGCGCGTGCGGCGGACCACCCGGCGCCGGCCAATCGGTGGGCGGATCGGCGCCGAAGCGCGCCACCATCGAAGGATGGTAATCAACCTCGAAGGGGCCGAAGCGATAGTAGAAGCAGATCTCATCATCGACCTGCATGCCGACCACTGGACCGCCATGCGAACGCAGCAGGGGTGTCACCGTCTTGGCGAACGTGCTCAGCCACCGCTCCGCCTCCCGCAGGTAGTCCGCTGAGGCATAGGATGGGCCGGCGAAGTAGAACAGTGGTCCTCCGCCGGTCACGCTCGCCAGCGGCGGGCTGAACGGAAAGCCCGGCTCGAGCGCAGTCCCGTGGGGCCCCAGCATGAACATGTTCGGGTACGCCTGGGCCAGCCAGTCCGGCAGCCCCCCGTTGCGCCACTCATCGGAGATGAAGGGACCCGGCCGCAGGATCACCGAAAGGCCGTGGCGCTGGCACGCCTTGACGAATCCGAGCAGATCGGTGTTGGCGATCACCCGCGACTCGTAGCCACCGGCGGCAACCTCCTGGTCGGGCGTCTCGATCTGATACTCGTCGGCGTGGTCAGACAGGATCACCGGCTTGGTCTGGCCGGTGAAATCCAGCCGGCCGCGCGTGTTCTCGTGCACGTTCCAGGGGACGTAGGTCTGGATCGTCGTGTACCCCGCGGCCACGCACAGCGCCAACCGCTGCTCCAGATGAGGCGGGTCCGAGCGGTAATACTCGAGCTCGGTCCCGAACGTGTCACGGACGTCAGACCGATAGCGCCAGGTTCTCCGCGCCAGAGCTTGCGAGAGTTGAAGCTCCGGCGCGCCCATGACGAGCGCCGTGACGAGCGCCCCCTGCTGCAGAAGCGCGCGTCGAGTCAGTTCCCGGCGGCTCGGACTCACGGCTTCACGATAGCGCCGTGGGCTAGACATGGAATGTCCGACTGCCACAGCGATAGGCGCTGAGCAGGAGCCTGCCGACCGCGAGTTGACCGGACTCAGAGCAGAGCCTCGGCGGCCTGCCCTGCTCGGCCGGCAACTCGGGTCTCAGCTGTCCGACGCGTTGAGACCTGCTCCGCGCGGAACCGAGCACGCGCCGATCCGGGTGCTAGCAGCCCCGCTGCTGACTAACAATCGGGTCAAGCAGAAGCCCGTGGCGGCGAGAGCTGACTACATCATCACTGCGGCAGTCTCCGCCTCCGACGGTGAGATGCAGGTCGCATAAGGGACCACGCCGGCATGCGCGCTTCCGCTCACGAGTGGGTTGCGCGATAAAGGACTCGCCGGCGACAACCGCGGTGTCAGGGGAAGGTGATCACGTCGGGCTACGTTGTCGCGCGTGCTCAACGCACTTCTAGGCATAGCGCCTGTCTCTTATACACAT
>CAXMLR010000154.1:0-6911 GCA_964194275.1 uncultured Solirubrobacterales bacterium | reverse complement strand
GATAAATTGTACTCCGCTCGCACCGTGATCACGCCGGCCGCCAACTCAGCCGATCTTCCATTCGATCGGCCCCAGACCCGGGAAATGGAGCGCCTCGGCAGCCGCCCCGGTCAGGTCCCACTCGCGCCCGGCGATGTATGGCCCGCGGTCGATCACCGGGACGCGGATCGCCCGCCCCCCGTAGCGGAAGGTCACTTCCGTGCCGCAGGGCAATGTCTTGTTGGCAACGCCGAGCTGCGGGACGTGCAGGACGCCCCCGCAGGCGATCGGCAGCCCGTAGTCGGTGTAGACCGAGGCGATGCTGACGTTGTACTGGCCGGGCGGGACCTGTGACGGAGTCAGCAGCGCGCCCGCGAGGTTGAGCCGATCGAGGTGGTACCGGGCGACCGCGCGCTGAAAGCGCGCCACCTCGATTCGGACCTCAGCGTCGGTCGGCGCGCCCTTGGACGGACGGCTGGTAACGCTGGCCGGTGCGAGCGGACCGGCCGGCGGGGCCGAGGTGATCGTCGGCGTCGAGGTCGTCGCGGTGGCTTTCCCCACCTGTCCCGCCACCGGTTCGACCGCCTGGGGGTGGGCTTGGGCGACCGGGGCCTGGGCGCTCGGCGCCTGCCCGATGGTGGCGCTCGGGCTGGTCTTGACGGCTGACGAGCCGCATCCGGCCATCACCAGCACCGCCATCGCTATCGCCACTCGTGCCGGGATGGCTGCACTCTAGTCAGGCTGGTCGACCGTCAGAGCCGGGCGGGACCCCGGTCGGTCGCCGCTCGTCTCCGTCTTGACGGCCACTACCTCGCTTAGCATTGACCGCGATGGCGAGGTCATCAAAGCCAGTGGCTTGGACGGATAGCACCGCCGCGTGAGCACCAGCCACGGCGTCATGCGCGGTCGTCGGCTCCTAACCTGCCTCCTCGCGTGCGGATGCGTAGCCCTCGCCGGTTGCTCAGGCGGCGCACGCGGAAGCTCGTTCACCGTCTCATCGCCCGCGGTGTCGGGCCCGATTCCGTCGACGGCCGCGGATTATCCGTTCATCGCCGACGGGTTCGGCCCGGAGCCACCCGTCCCGTCCGGGTACGCGGAGAACGAATACTTCGTCTCGGGTACCGGGAGGCTGTACGAGTACACGTCCACTGGCATCCGCGTCGTTTCGCCTTGCCCGCCGAGCGCCCAGCCGCTCGGTTGTACAAAGCTCCCGTACACGACGAGGATGCTGGTCAAGCGGCCCGTGGACCCGCGGAGATTCAGTGGAACGATCGTGATCGAGCCGCTCAATCCATCTTCCGGATACGACATCGCAAACGTCTGGGACCGCTCGTGGCCCTACTTTGTCCGGCGGGGAGACATCTTCGTCGGGTGGACGCCCAGGTACGCGTCGATCAACGCGCTCAAGCAGTTCGAGCCCACTCGATACGCGCGGTTGACCTGGGGCCAGAACAGCGCGGTCGACGACGGGATCACGTTCGATGTGGCAGCGCAGATCGGCGCGCTGTTCAAGCTCAACGGTCCCGGCAGCCCCACCCGCCGCCTCAGGGTCAAGCACGTCTTCGAGGCAGGATTCTCCCAGGACGGGGCGTTCACGTTCACCCAGGCCGAAGTGTTCAATGCTGTCGATCGCCTGCCGGGTGGAGGTCCGGTGTACGACGGCTACGTGCCGGGAGGCACGGTCGGACCCGCCGACATCAACTTTGGCCTCACGCCCGCAGGATCGCTGTCGCCCGGCGACGCGCGCAACCGAATGCAGCCGCGCGATTCACCGGTCATCCAAATCAACACCGAGACCGAGGCGGCGATTCTCGGCGCCCCGACCGGACTGGCTTATCGGCGCCCCGACAGCGATGCGCCGAACGATCGCTACCGGCTGTGGGAGGTTCCGGGCGCCAGTCACGTGTCCAACGATCTCAACAGCTCGCTGACCACCGAGCAGCGCGACCTGGCCGAGCTCGAGCGGATCCCCGTGGCTGCGCTCCCTCCCGCCGGCTGCACCCACCAGCAGTTTGTCAACGGCCCATGGATCGGTGTGCCGGGAACCGTCGACCCGGACCCGTACCCCTTCAGCTACGTCGCCAACGCCGCGTTCGCCGCCCTGACGAAATGGGTGGATGACGGCACCCCGGCGCCGCGAGCTGGCAGGATCGAGGCACCCGCGGGCACGATCGCACGCGACGGGTTCGGCAACGCCCTCGGCGGCCTGCGCACCCCGTTCCTCGACGTCCCCACGGCCAGCTACACGCCCACCGATGTCGTCTCGCACGACATCGGTCTTTCGGGTTTGTGTCCGTTGATTGGGTACAGCACGCCGTTCTCTCACGCGACGCTCCACTCGCTCTACAGCAGTCACGGCGACTACGTCGCTCGGGTGGCCCGGGAGAGCAATCTTCTCGCCCGGCGCGGATTCTGGCTTCCGGCAGATGCCAAGCAAGTCGTGCAGCAGGCGGCGAGCGCCGACGTTCCCTAGATGTCGACCCAAAAGTACAGCGAACCCCCCGGTTGCTGGAGCCGAGCGGGAGCATGCCGGCTGGCTTCGGAGCCGCGTGACACGGCCCCTTCGCTCGTGACAGCAGCCGGGAGGCTGAGGCCAGAGCGCTTGGTGGCTCCTGGCTTAGCAACACAATGAGCACGCGGACGGGTTGCCGCCAGCGCGGTCACCCATGGTGCGCATCACGGCGACGATCTCCTCGACCGCCGGCGGATGGGCCGGTTACTGCTCGCCCTTGTTGCCTGGTGGGCGGCCTCGGTGATCATCGGTATTCAACGACGTCCGCCCGTGCCGCTGTTTCCGGCCGTAGCTTTCCAGGTTGCGTTGCCGCTGCAAAAGCCAGGAGGGCCACCGGTGAAACTGAAGCGCCCCACGGCGGTCTTGCCGGTAATTTTCCCGCTGAAGCGGAAGGTCCCGGTACCGCGAAACTGGCTTGCCGAGAAGTTTCCGGACGCATCGATTTTCGTGGGGAGGATACCCACGAAATTAGTGTGGGAGCCGTCCTTGCAGGTCCACGTCATGGCGGCGTGAAGCGTTTTGATGTGGTGGTTTTGGGTTTGGAAGATGCCGTTCTGTCCCTGGGAGGTTGTGAGGCTCCAGATGCAGCCACTTGCCAAGCAGGTCTGTGGCTTCTTCTTGGGACGCGCCGCGGCAGCGCACGGTAACAGCGAGCCGGTGACCAGAGCGATCGAGATGCCTGAGATAAATGCGAGGCGTGTTTTGGACATGGATTACTCCCCCACTCGCCCACTTAGTGTTTCCAGCCAGCGACCCTATTCGCGTCTTTAGCGCATGTCAATACGGTTGAGAGTTGACCGAGACCGCCCTCGGCGGGCAGTCCGGCTCGAGGCGGCTAGCCCAGGCCATGCGCGCGAAGGCGCGACCGAGGTGATCCGCCACAGCGCCGCAATCACTGCGCAAGTGACTGTGACACGCGACCTGTCGGAAGCCGGAGTCGAGATCGTCAACGACGGGGCTGGGGGACTGCCGGTGGAGCGGGTAGTGGTTTGTCGGGATTGCGCTAATGAACAGTCCGCTCGAGAGGGCTGCGCTGGTGCGCCGCTCGATCAGGTTGATAACGCGCTCACCGACGCCAAGCGCGCTTGCCCGGCCTTCGCGCCGAGGTGCGGGCGACCCCGGGACGCGATCGGAGTTATCTGAGCCGATCAGCCGAGCGCGCCGGGGTCAGGCGCGGTCGTGTTCCGGCCAAGCCGAGATCGGATGCTCATCACCCCGATCTCGCCCGAGGGAGACCGGCATCTGACGAGGAGGAGGAACGCGACCCGGTGGAACTCGGCCGCCCTCGTTCGGGACAGCAGACGCATCTGGTCGTCAAGAAGGATGGGTCGTAAATCGACACGGCCCGGCTGGTTCGGAGAGGCGCGTCCTTGCCGCGCTTGACAGGTTCATAGCGAACTGGCATGCTCATGCCAAGATGAGCGATCAGAGGGTGCCAAGGGCAGCCGGTGCTGCTACCGCCGAAGCCAGCGAGACGGCCCTTCCACGGGGCCTACGCGACCGCCACCACGCGCTCACGCGCGAGCTGATCCTGAAGTCGGCTGTCGACCTGCTCGAGCGGGGCGGCGCGACCGAACTGACGATCCCGGAGGTCGCGAAGGCCTCCGGGGTCTCGGTGCGGACGATTTACCGCCACTTCCCGACCCGCGACGACCTGCTGGCGGCCGCCAGCGAATGGATTGGGAACAACCTGTTTCGGCTCGCCGAAACCGGGCTGCCGAAGACGCTCGAAGAGGTCGTCCGGGCGATGGCGATCAACGTCCCGACCTGGGACGAGCGCCCCGAGCTTGTGCGGGTGTTGGCGCTGACCCGGGTCGGCAACGCCGTCCGTTCGGTGCGGCGCCGGCGGCGCCTCGAGAATCTTCACACCGCGCTCGAGGAGGTCACGGGGCATCTCGCCGAAGCCGAGCGCCGGCAGGCCGAGGGCGTGTTCGGCTGTCTAAGCAACATGCTCGCCTGGGTGACGATGCACGACGAGAACGGGATGTCAGGTGAGGAGATCGCCGCGGCCCTGCAGTGGGCGATCAACACCCTGATCACGGACTTGCGAGGACGGAATGAAGCCGCCAGGAACGGCAACCACAACCAACCCAAACGGGGGTCAACATGACACGCGTGGAGATGGACCGACTGATCGAGGCGCACCTCTCAGCCGAGAAAACGAGCGACCCGGACGGGTCAGTCGCGATGTACACCGACGACGTGATCCACGACGTAGTCGGTTCGCCGCTCGGGGCGCTTGAGGGCCCCGAGGCAGCGAAGCGGTTCTACGAGTTCCTCACAGCGAACATCCAGACCGAGCGAATGGACGTCAACCACGCGAAGTACGGTGAGGACTTCTGCGTGATCGAGCACCAGTGGGAGGGCACCGTCCCAGGTGAGTTCCTCGGCATCCCGGGTCACGGCAAGCGGATCAGCTTCAGGATGCTCCACCTGTGGGAGTTCAAGGACGGCGCGATGTCGCGCGAGAACGTCTGGCTCGACGCTGGCTCGATCATCCAGCAGCTGACCGCCGACGAGGCGATCGCAGCCCACGCCTGAGCACCTCAACCAACTCCGGCCGGCGCGCGGCACACGGCGTGTCGCGAGCCGGCCTTCAGCTGCAAAGGCGAAAACGCCGCGTCCCGCGAATCGGAAGCCAGTCTTGGAACGCCACCGCAACCAGCCGATCTCGGAAATCGCGGCCTCGCCGCCCGCCCGGCCCCGGACGCTTCGCTCGTCCCACCAGCATCTCGCTGATCACCGCGAGAGCCTCGCTCGGCGCGGAACGCGCGGCGGCGCACGCTTCTCCTGCGTTAGCAGGAGCCGGCGCCCCCGGCTCACCGGAAACCCGCATTCGTAACCGGGCGTGCCGCTCGGCGCTGTGCAGGTGGCGCCCTCATATGCCGGGCGACACGCGTCCGTTCGCGTGTGATTCGCCGCACCTCCGATGTCGCCGCGACGGCCAGGATGTCTTGGCTGCTGGCCCAAGACTGTCCCATCGACTGTCCCACCGCGCCTTGCAAGTTCATCTACGACCGATCGTTCGGTGTCGCGGCTCGTGACGCTGTTGGCTTAGGATCGAGTGAGCAGAAGCCGCGGGCGGCACTACGTTGTTGTGGTAACAGCCGGACGCTTCGCGGCCCTCACCTTGCTTGCAGTCGGCTGGGCACGAGCCGTGAGCATGCGCGCCGCGATTGCGCCAAAGGCGATCAGCCCGAGCGCGTGGTGGACGATCTCTCCGGCCGTGCCGGTCGAGGAGGGAAGAAACTCCGTGACGGTGTAGGTGAGTCCAATCGCGAGAATCGCGTTGGAGATGAAGGTGGCGCGGTAGAGGCCGACAACGAGGAGGGTGAGCGCCAGCGGCAGCGCGAAGATTGGGATGAGAATTGCGGGCGTTGCGGCGTGGTCGATGGAAGCGAGCACGGTCCCGGCGCTGGAGGTATGGGTTTCGGCGAGCCCGAGCAGGACGAGCTGGTGTACGGCAATGGCAGCCAGTCCGACGGCGCCAGCGAGACCGAGTGCCGCTCCGCACACTGCCATGCGACTCGGCACCAACCGGGTGAGAGCGAACACCGCCACAGGTGCAACCATGGCGGCGAGGAGGATCAGTGAGCTTGAGATCCGCAGTGCGCCGGGATGCGCGGCCGCGGCACGCAGCTGCTCGACGTTGGACATCGCATGGTCAACGGGCTGGATGAGTTCGGCGGCGGCGATCAGCGCGACGAGACTGAACACGGCACCGGCTTCGCGGAGTCGGCGGCGGTCGATTGAAGGGATGGGATCCATGGCTGCTCCTCGGGGTTGTGGGTACACCGGACCGTAGGTAGCGGTCATCCCTGTGTCATCAGCCTGCGCGGTTGTCTCGCGTCACCGGGAGGATGATTTGTGGGGACGATGGGCCCTCCCCAGGTAGGACGGTCTGCCGAGGCCGTCAGCGCCCGCGGCCCGGTATGACGGTGCCGCTCTCGTACGCGAGGACGACCGCCTGGACCCGGTCACGCAAACCGAGCTTCATCAGGATCCGGGTCACGTGTGTCTTCACGGTCGTCTCGGCGATGAAAAGTTCGGCGCCGATCTCGGCGTTCGACAGTCCCTGGGCCACGAGCCGTAGCACCTCGTGCTCGCGTTCGGTGAGCTCGTCGAGCGCGGCTGGCCTCACGGTGCGGGACGCAGTGAACTCCTCGATGAGCCGGCGTGTGATCGCGGGAGCCAGCAGGGCGTCGCCGGCGGCGACCGTTTTGACGGCGGCGATGAGCTGGTCGGCGGGTGCGTCCTTGAGGAGAAAGCCGCTCGCGCCGGCCCGAATGGCATCGAAAACGTACTCGTCCAGATCGAAGGTGGTGAGGATCAGCACCCGGGGCGGGTCGCCGTAAGCGGAGGTGAGCTGCCGAGTAGCTTCGATACCGTCGAGCTCGGGCATGCGGATGTCCATCAGCAC
>CAXMLR010000153.1:0-2003 GCA_964194275.1 uncultured Solirubrobacterales bacterium | reverse complement strand
CAGTGATTTCGTAAAGCCCGAGCTGAAGTAACTGCCAGGCTGAGCAGCAGCGGGTTTTCCGGTCGGTCTCCTTGAAACAGCATTTTTGCATTCGCCCAGAATGCTTGCATTCAGAAAATACTTGTAGTATAAATACAGCTAGATGAAACGACTCCGTCTCGATTTCGGGGCGCCGCGGGGGTCGGAGGCGGCTCGCCTCCGCCAGCGGCGGACGGCGCTGCGCCGCCAGCACGCCCTCGCTGACGTCGTGGAGGGGATGCTGCCGGGGTCGCTGTCGCTCAGCCACTTTCGGTGCGGGAAACCGACGTGTCACTGTGCGCACGGCGATCGTCACCCGGCGTGGTCGCTGACGTACATGCGCGAGGGGCGCAAGCAGGTGCTCCACATTCCGGTGGCGGTGGTGGACGACATTCGGGCGCGGGTAGAGGCGGGCCGCGCGTTTCAGGATGCGGTGCGGGAGGTGCTGGCGGCGAACGTGCAGCTCTTGGTGCTGGCGTGGCAGCAGCAGCGGAAGGAGGGTCGGCGGACACTCCCGTAGCGGTGGGACGCCCCCAGGTCGAGGCGTATTTGGAGAAAGTGTTCGATTGGCCGGCGCTGGTGGCGCAGCTGCCCGAGGGCCGGCACCGCCCGCGGTACTCCTGTCAGATGGTGTTCGAGGCGATCTTTTGGGGGGCGGTGGGGCGGATCGCCAGCTTTCATCAACTGGAGTATGAATGCCGGGCTGGCCGGCTGCGTCATCGGATCGGCCCAATCAGTGAAGACACGTTCCGCTATGCGCTCGAGCGCCTCTCGTCCGCGGCGGTGTTCGCCCTGGGGTGTGCCGTGGCCCGGCAGCTGAAGCGGAATGGGGTGCTGCGGACCGCGGCGACGCGCGGGTTGGTGGTCGCCGCGGTGGATGGGATCGAGATCTGCCGCTCCTGCGTGCGCTGTTGCGAGACGTGCCAGGAGCGCACGGTGGAGCGCATCACGGCTGGGGTGCGGGAGACGATGGTGCAATACTATCACCGTCTCGTGGCGGTCGTGGTCGTGAGTACGCCGTTTCCGATCGTGCTCGGGATTCGCTTTCAGGCGCCAGGCGAAGCGGAAGTGACGTGTGCGCTGGCGCTGGTGCGGGAGTTGATCGCGCGGCTGGGGCGGCGGTTCGTGAACGTGCTGGTGGGCGATGCGCTCTACCTGGGAAAGCCATTGGTCGACGCCATCGACGCGCTCGGGCTCGACTGGGTGTTCACGGTGAAGGACAATCAACCGGAGCTCGTGGCGGAAGTGGACCGCTGCACGAGTGGGCTCCCGCAGGCGCAGCGGGGGCCGGGGGAAGCGGTGGATCTTTGGCACGTCCCCGCGCTTTACTGGGCGACCGCGGACCGCTCCGTGCGGATCGTCAAGACGGTACGGCGAGAAGCGAAGAAGCGGGTCCGCATCGAGCGCGACGGGGCCAGCCGGCGCACGTGCAAAGAGCCGGTGTGGGAGCAGAGCACCAACGTCTATGCGAGCAGTCTCAAGCCCCTGACGGCCTCGCCCGAGTTGATTGAGGATCTGGGACGACGGCGGTGGCGCATCGACACCGAAGTATTTCAGACGCTCACGACCGAATGTCAACTTAAACATCCAGCCGTGCATCAGCAGCATGCCCGCGCGCTGATGGTCCTGACGATGATTCGCGTGCTGGCCTATACGCTGCTGCTGGTCTTCTTCCACCGGCAAGTGCTCAGTCACCGCCGTCACCGGCTGCCGAGTTTATGCCAGCTGGCGGGAGATGTCCTCCAGGCGTTGGCCCCGCACCTCGACGACGACAGCTAATCGCCAGCCGCGCGCAGAGCACGGTTCCGGGAGTCGCTGCTCGGCTCCACGGGTACACCCTCCGCCCCGCGCGGCCTGTCGCTCCTCTCTGCTGCGTTTTCAGCCGCCTGAGCCCTCGCAAGTCTGTTCGACGATGCCGTCATCCCAAAGCGCCACATAAAACCGCCCTCCCGCGGCCACTTCTACCGCCATTTGCGAAATCGCTG
>CAXMLR010000152.1:0-4718 GCA_964194275.1 uncultured Solirubrobacterales bacterium | reverse complement strand
GATGTGTATAAGAGACAGACCCTAAAGTCATACCTTATGAATCAAATCGAATTTTTGCTGGTTTGGTTATGTCGGCGCCCGTACGGTCAGTGGGATGCACGCAACGATCTGACGCTGCGCGTCACGTCGGCAACCCAGCAAAGCGAGACCGGAGGATCGTGAACAAACCTCGACGACAAGCACTCACAGCGATTGCTTGCGAGCTGGTGGCTGAAGGCAAGGGGATACTCGCCGCGGATGAGAGCAGCGCCACGATGACCAAGCGGCTCGTCGCGGTCGGCGCCGCGTCGTCGCCCGAGACGCGCCGGGACTTCCGTGAGTTGTTGGTCACGACCCCCGGCACGGCAGGCTGCATCAGCGGGGTGATCCTCTACGACGAGACGATTCGCCAGCGGGCGTCCGACGGCACGCCATTCCCGGAGCTGCTCCGCTCCCGCGGGATGATCACAGGGATCAAGGTCGACACGGGGGCGAAAGCGCTTGCCGAAGCGGACGGGGAGACGATCACCGAGGGCCTCGACGGACTGCGCGAGCGCCTTGGCGAATATCACGAGCTCGGAGCGCGCTTTGCCAAATGGAGGGCGGTGATCGCGATCGGCAACGGGCGTCCAAGCCGTTATTGCATCGCGACCAACGCACATGCCCTCGGCCGCTACGCGGCTCTCTGCCAGGAAGCTGAGATCGTTCCGATCGTCGAGCCCGAGGTTCTGATGGACGGCGAGCACTCGATCGAACGCTCCGAGGAGGTTACGCGCGAGGTGCTGAGGGCCGTGTTCGCCGAGCTGCTCGACCAGCGGGTGCTGCTCGAGGGGATGGTGCTCAAGCCGAACATGGTCCTGGCTGGCTACGGGTGCTCGCAGCCGGCGGGAGTGGAGGAGGTCGCGGCGCGGACGTTGCGGGTGTTGCGCGAAGTCGTTCCCGCCGCAGTCCCGGGAATCGCGTTTCTGTCCGGAGGCCAGAGCGACGAGCTGGCAAGCGCCCATCTCAACGCGCTCAATGCCGAGGCTGCTCCGTGGCAGCTGACCTTCTCCTACGGCCGCGCGCTGCAGGCCACGCCGCTGAAGATCTGGGCCGGCGAGGCGGCGAACACGTCCGCCGCCCAGACCGGCTTTGCGCATCGCGCCCGGTGCACGGCGCAAGCTCGCGCAGGGCGTTATACCCCGGCGCTGGAGCACGAGCTCGCGATCGCATGATCGACGTCGCCCTGACCGGTGCCGAACTGCGGTCGGCCGTTGTGGTGGTCGTGATCGACGTTCTGCGCGCGACGTCAACGATCACGCAGGCGCTGTCTGCGGGCTACGCCAAGGTCCTGTGCACCGACAGCGTCGAGCGTGCCGCGCTGATGCGCGCACCCGGCCGCGTGCTGGCAGGCGAGAGGCAGTGCGTGATGCCTCCAGATTTCGACCAGGGGAACTCGCCGCTGGACGCGATGCGCTGCAATGGCCGTGAGCTCATCCTGGCCACGACAAACGGCACTCCCGCCATCGTCGCAGCGGCTCGTCGCGGCTCCCGAGTGATGCTGGCGTGCCTGCTCAATCTTGATGCCGTCCTACAGGCTCTGTCAGCGACCGCAGAAGCGACCGAGCTCGATCTGCTGATCGTCTGCTCAGGGACAGACGGCGCGCCCGCGCTCGAGGATGCCTACGTCGCGGGGCTCCTGTGCGCGGCCCTGCCGGGTCCGCGCACGGACGCCGCGCTGATCGCCGAGGCCGTCTCCCGCAGATACCGGACCGCCTTCGAAGCTCTCGATTCATCGGCTGATGCGGCGGTCTTGAGAGCGCGGGGGTTGTCCGACGACATCGCCTACTGCGCGCTCACATCAAAGCTCGACATCGTGCCCCAGGTGTTGGAGGCGACGAAGGGAGTCGCGGCGGTCGTCCCCGCCATCCCAGTCGCCGCCGAGATCTCAGCGCACGAGCCGGAAACCGAGCCGGTTCGCGCGCCGGGCTGACGCCGCGGCGAGAGCGGCCACAATCCCCGTCAGGCTCGGACCGGCGAGCGAGCTGTGTTGCGCGCAAACGTGATGAACATCTCAACCGGGGTCCTCACCGGCCCCACGGCCGCGCGCAGGACGAACCACGATCGCTTCGCGGGGCCGTCGTCCAGCTTGAGCTCTCCGAGCCATCCCGACGCGAGCTCTGCCTCGACCGCTGCGCGAGAGAGCAACGAGACCCCAAGGCCGGCACGCGCCGCCTGCTTGATCGCGCCGTTAGAGCCGAGCGTCAGGGTCGCTGGGTTCAACCCCCGGTTGGTGAGGAACTGTTCATTGAGGGTCCGCGTCCCCGATCCCGGCTCGCGCAGCAGCCAGCACCGATCGGACAGCTCACCCGAGGCCAGTCCGGCCCGAGCCGCGGCTGGGTCATCGGGGGCGGTGATACAGACGATCTCGTTCTCGGTCAGGGGCTCGGCGACCAGGCGATCATCCGCTGGGGGCTTGCCTGAGATGGCGACGTCGACGGAGTGATTGAGCACACGCGCGAGCACCTCGTGTCGGTTGCCGACGGCGAGCGTCAGTTCGATCTCCGGATGTTGGTCGCCAAACAGGCGCATCAGCGGTGGTACGAATGACTCCGCCGCGGTGGTCACGGCGATGATCTGAAGCTTGCGGGCGACGACGTTCGCCGCCTCCTGCGCAGCCTGGCGACCCTGATCGAGCAGCCCGATCACATCCGCGGCGTAGGGCGCAAACGCAGCCCCCGAAGCGGTGAGGCGAATCCCACGCCCCGAGCGTTCGAACACCTCGCAACCAAGCTCACGCGCCAGCGCGGCCAGCGCCGAGGAAACTGAGGGCTGCGTGACCACGAGCTCATCTGCCGCGGCTGTCACCGAGCCCGCGCGAACGACTGCGAGCAATGTCCGCAACTGGGTCACAGTCATAGACACCTACTGAGTATCCCACGGTTTGGCATTGATCTCTACCAGCCAAAGGTGGGGTCCGCTCGCCGGCGGCTGGACAACAGCTGAGCTGCCGACCGTCCAGCCGCCGGGTCCTTCAGGTGATCGGCCTAGTCCTTGCCGGTGATCTTGTCGGCGACCTTGTCGACCCCATCCTTGACCGTGGACTTGGCCTGGTCGACCTTGCCCTCATTCTTGAGGCTCTCGTCACCGGTCAGCGAACCAGCGGCTTCCTTGAGCCTGCCCTTGCCCTCATCAACGTTCTTGTCGGACATCTAAAGCTCCTTCGTCTTGAGGAAAGCGGCCGTCCGTTGGCGGCCACGTGCTAACGCCGTTCTCGTATCTATAGCTGTCCGTCCTGACCCGGTCGCAAACGACCGGGGCCATCGGCGAGTCGCTTACGGCTTGAGCCGGCGACCGCTGTGGAACAGCCAGGCGCTCCAGGCAACGGCGAGCGCAGCCAGGCTCGCCGTAATGGCCAGCGCGACGCCGACCGGTACGTCGCTTGAGCCGAGGAACCCGTAACGCACCGCCTGCACCAGGTAGAAGATCGGATTGGCGTGCGAGATCTCCCGCCAGGGCGAGGGCAGCACCGAGACCGAATAGAAGACACCGCCCAGAAAGCTCAAGGGCACGATCACGATGTTCTGGACGAAGCCGGTGTGATCCCAGGTCTTGGCATAGATGCCGACAACGACCCCCAGCGACGCGAACAGCGTCAGCCCGAGCGCCACTCCCGCGACCAGCACGATCGGCTCGCGGACCGGCACGTGCGTAGTCGGCAGGCTCACCAGCAGCAGCGCGACGCCGATCAGCAACGCTCGCACCACCCCGCCGAGAGAGAGGCCCAGGTTGATCTCCCAGTTGCGCATCGGGGAGGCGAGGACGTCGTTCAAGTAGCGGTCAAAGCGCGACTGGAACACTGAAGAGGCGTTGTTGGAGTACGCCGCCTGCACCATCGCCATCGTGATCAGCCCCGGAACGATGAACACCCGGTAGTCGAATCCCTCGACGTGACGGATCCGCCCGCTCAACGACAGCCCGAAGACCAGAATGAACAGGAACGACGCCACGACCGGCGCGGCCACGGTCTGGGTCCATAGCTTGAGCACGCGGAGGATCTCCCGGCCGGCCAGGGAGCGCAGACCGCGGCGACGTACGAGCAGCCCGCGCAAAGCTGACTCCCGATGCTCGGCCGCTGGCACCGACGCGCTCACGCGGCCATTGCCTTGACATAGACGTCGGCCAGCGACTCGGCTTCGAATGATTCCAAGAGCCCCGACGGGCTGTCCCGAGCGAGCAGGCGCCCCCCGCGAATCAGCGCGATGTCCTGGCAGAGCTCCTGCGCCTCCTCCAGGTAGTGAGTGGTGAGCAGGATCGTCGTACCCTGCTCGTGCAGGCGCCGGATGTAACGCCAAAGCTCGATCCGCAGCTCGAAGTCGACACCGGCGGTCGGCTCGTCAAGGATCACGAGCCGCGGTTCGTGCATCAGCGCCCGGGCCAGCAGCAGGCGCCGCCGCATGCCGCCCGAGAGCATCGGTGCACGGACCCCCGCCTTGGCGCGCAGGTCGAAGACGTCCATCATCTCCCGCGCGCGACGGCTGGCTTGCACCCGGCTCATCCCGTAATAGCCGCCGTGGTAGACGAGTGTCTCCTCGACGTCGAGGAAGCGGTCGAGATTCACGTCCTGCTCGGCCAGTCCCATCATTCGCCGGGCCTCGGGATCGCGGTGCGGCTGCCCGAAGATCCGGATCTCCCCCGAGGTGACGCGGATCAGGTTGCACACCGCGCTGATGAGCGTGGTCTTGCCGGCGCCGTTGGGC
>CAXMLR010000151.1:0-1875 GCA_964194275.1 uncultured Solirubrobacterales bacterium | reverse complement strand
GTCTCCGCGATCGCGGAGACCAGGGCCAGTGGCCCGCAGGACATGGGCCAGGTGATGAAGGCCGTGATGGCCAAGTCCGGCGGACGCACGGACGGCAAGCGCGCCTCCGCTCGGGTCCGGACGGCTCTCGGGGCGTAGTCGGTTCGTGCGCCGGCAGATCGAGCTCGACAACGCGGTCGCCGCCGAGCTCGCGGGCAGCGAGGACGCCGTGCTGCGCGCGCTCGAGGGCCATCTCGAATGCGACGTGTTCCTCCGGGGCAACGTGCTGACGCTGGAGGGGGAGGACGATGCGGTGGACAGCGCGGCGTCGGTCGTCGCCGAGTTGGCCGAGCTGGTCTCCCAGGGTCACGAGATCGGCCCGGGAACGATCGAGGCCGTCGCGCGGGCACTAGATGAGCACGAGTCTCCAGCGCGGATCCTCGAGGACGTGGTGTGGCGCCACCGCAGCAGCAAGGTCGCACCGAAGACGGTCAACCAGAAGCGCTACGTCGACTCGATCCGCAACCGCACGATCACCTTCGGGATCGGCCCCGCGGGGACCGGCAAGACGTTCCTCGCCGTCGCGCTGGCCGCAGCGGCGCTCAGCCGGCGTGAGGTCAACCGCATCATCCTCACCCGCCCCGCAGTGGAGGCGGGTGAGCGGCTGGGCTTCCTTCCCGGAGACCTGATGGCCAAGGTCGATCCGTATCTACGGCCGCTGTTCGATGCGCTCCACGACATGCTCGAGCCCGAGCGGGTCTCCCAGCACCTGGAGCGGGGGGCGATCGAGGTCGCGCCGCTCGCCTTCATGCGCGGGCGGACGCTCAACGACAGCTTCATCATCCTCGATGAGGCCCAGAACACCAGCCCCGAGCAGATGAAGATGTTCCTGACCCGCCTCGGGTTCAACTCGAAGATGGTGGTCACTGGCGACATAACCCAGATCGACCTGCCTCGGGAGCACGACTCGGGCCTGGTGGTCGTTTCGGAGATCCTGGGCGGGGTCGAGGGAATCGAGTTCGTTCGCTTCGGCGATGAGGATGTCGTCCGCCATAAGCTCGTACGCCAGATCGTGGCCGCCTACAACGAGCACGGTCAACGAATGGCGCCGGAGCTGCTGCCGCGCAAGCGGGCGTGAGCGCCATCGGCGTGCTCGATATCGAGGTGATCGGGGGTCAGGAGCTTGGTCCCGAGGGCCCGACCGGCGTGGAGGTGGAGGAGCTGTGCGCGTTGGCCCTCTCGTCGGCCGGGATCGGCGACGGTCACGTGGCTGTGGAGTTCGTCGACGAGGAGCGGATCCGCGGGCTGAACCTGGAGTTCCGGCGGATCGATGAGCCTACCGACGTCCTCTCCTTCGGGGTCGATGAGGACGGCATCCCGGCCGGTCCGCGTGAGCTCGGCGACATCGTGATCTGTCCCTCGCACACGGAGGATCTCCGCGAGGCGGTCCTGCATGGAGCGCTCCATCTCAGCGGCATGGATCACGAGCGCGACGAGGGCGAGATGTTGGCCCTCCAAGCCGAACTCATGCGCTGGGTCCGGTGAGCACGGGCAGCCCGGGGACCGGCGCCGGCGATCCCAGGCCTGGGGGCATCCCGACCCGCTCGGGCTTCATCGCCCTGGCCGGCCGCCCGAACGTGGGCAAATCGACGCTGGCCAACTCGATCATCGGCAGCAAGGTGGCGATCGTCTCCGACAAGCCGCAGACGACGCGCAACCGGATCTTCGGCATTGCGAACGGCGAGGAGAGCCAGCTCATCCTCGTCGACCTGCCCGGTTTTCAACGGCCGCTCGACGCCCTCACCGAGCGCATGCAGCACACTGTCGACACCGCATTCGAGGACGTGGAGGGCGTGATGTTCGTCCTCTCGACCCGCGAGCGGATCGGCGCAGGCG
>CAXMLR010000150.1:0-3936 GCA_964194275.1 uncultured Solirubrobacterales bacterium | reverse complement strand
GTACGGCCGAAGGCCACCTCAACTAATCCAGCTTTGCTCTTACCACCACCGGCTCGTCCACGAGGGCGGCTTCGCCGTGGAGCGGGCGGCGGGGCCGGAGGCAGTGCGATTCCGCCGCCCAGATGGTCGCGTGATACCCGCACTTCCGAAGAGCGCTGCAACGCAGGGGCACGGCCTCGAGCAACATCACCGAAGACACGGATTGACGGTAAACGAGCACTCCTGCGTGCCGCGCTCGGCTGGGCAGTCGCTGGACTACGGGATCGCCGTCGAAGGGCTGCTACTCCGACGGGCGCGAGAGTGAGGAAGCGAGGCGAGACGCTAGAACAGCGCGCTCTGCGCTGTCTGGACCGGTTCAGCCAGGCACCCCGGGCCGTCGTAGCGGGCGTCGTTGACGGCGGTGGAGACGGGGCGCAGAGCGGTGGCCGAAGGGGAGAGGCTGCCGAGAATCTCTACGAGCTGCTCGTGCTTGGTCGCTGAATCGAGCCACATGGCCTCGGTGTCTGCGGGGAGGATCACCGGCATGCGGTCGTGAAGCGGCGCGATCACGGAGTTCGCGGCCGTGGTGAGGATCGTGCACGTGCGGAGTTTGCCGCCGTCGGGTGCGTGCCAGATCGACCACAGACCGGCGAAGGCGAACAGGCGGCCGTCGGCGCGAGTGATGTGAAACGGTTGCTTGGGGCCCGTCGTCGCGCGCTGCCACTCATAGAAGCCGTCGGCGACGATCAGGCAGCGGTAGCGCTCGAAGGCGCGGCGGTAGGCCGGGCGCTCGGTCACCGTCTCGACACGGGCGTTGATCATCTTGAGGCCCGTCGTCGAGTCTTTGGACCAGGAGGGCACAAGCCCCCAACGCAACTGCTCGCCGCGCGGGAGGCCGTCACGATCGGTGGTGACTGCGAGCACATCGTCGCCGGGAGCGACATTGAAACGCTGACGCACGGGAACCGACTCTCCGATGGCAAACCGTGAGCGCACCTCGGCCGGATTCGGTGAGGCCAATGTGTAGCGACCGCACATCCTGGCACTCGGCTTCGCTCAGCGCGAGCGGCCGGCGGTCTGTTCTGCTCGCTCGGCCTGGGCTCGCTTTTGGCGCCGGCGTCCGAAGTACGCGAGCGCACCAACCGCGATGAGCACCAACAGCAGCGTGTAGAAGATCGAGAGATCGAGCGACACCCCGCCGAACGGCAACGCCACCAGGTGCACGAGCCCGAAGCCGATGGCCAGCACGAGCACGATCAGCAAGACGACCACGAGGATGCCCCTGACCCGGGCCAGCGTGCCCGCGCTCGCCGGCGGGGCGACGAGACCCATCAGACGGAGCCCGCGCAGCTGACGGCTCGAGGGAGACTCAACACCGAGTCGCTCCGTGGCCCGCTTGAGATCGTCGGCGCGGCGCTCGGCCAGCGCCAGCGAGGCATCGGCCATCCGGCGCAACTGCAGCCGCTCCTGCGGCCTGGCGGCGGCCAGCGCCCGTTGAAAGTGCGCCCTCGCCGCCTTGGCGTCGTAACGCTCCGCGGCCCGGGCGCCGAGGATCGCCTGAGCGGCCGCCTTGTACTTCGTCTCGCTGGCCAACTCCTCATCGGAGCGGTGCTCGAGTTGCTGCATGGCCGCAAGCTGGCTGCGCTGCTCGACCCGCATCATCCGCTGCTGCTTGGCCATTGGTGAAGTCTAGCCTGGCGATCGCCGTGGTTTAATCACATATATGCGGCGGCCGGTCAGGTATTGCCCTGAGGCGCTCGGGCTGGCCGGCGGGCTGCGGTAGACGTCAACGTGGCGGCCGCCGATCGCACCGCCCGTGTCCTGCGCGACGAACCAGCCGCCGTAGCCGTCGTACCGGTAAGCCGGGATGTAGACCCGGCTCCCGAGTGGGATCACGCTCGGGTCGACCGCGATCGACTGAAGAAAGCGCAGCGGCAATGAGGATCCGGCGGCGAAGGTGATGCCGCGCAACGGCACGTACTGACGCCCGCGGCCCGCCGACCAACCGCCGCTGGACTCGGGAAACGTGACCGCACCGGAGCCGTTGCGCCAGTAGCCGCCGGCGCGCCAGTACGGCGGGCCTGCAGACCAGCCGTCAGACGGCGAGGTCGGCGTCCCGGATACCGTGACCCAACCCCCGTCGCCGAGCGCGTCGATGTGGTATGTCTGGCCGTCGAGCCCGATCCCCTCGCCTTCCATCGAGACGCCCGTCGCCGAGTAGAGCCAGTCGATCCGGTGCTTGCCGGCGAGACCCGGCGTGGTCACGAGCGCGCCGGTGAACCATTGCTCGGGGGCCGGCCAGTACTCGGTGATCGTCACCCCGGACAGCCAGCGGCCGTGGCCACGCTTACTCGGCGGAGGCGGAGTCGGAGTCGCGTGTCGGTGGTTTGGCGCCAGCCCGCCGATCGGAGCGCCGCCGCTGACAGGACTCGGGGACGCGGCGGGCAGCCCGGCGGCGACGCCGGCGGACGGCAGGACCAAGAAAGCCGCACATGTCAGTCGGAGTACCAACGCACAGCGGGTTGAGCATTTCCGTGCGAACGTCACGATGTCGTGTTCTCCGGCACCACCAACGGACCTCCGTGTGAGACTCCGGTTGCGTCCCGGGACAGAGGCAGGCTAGGCGATCGTGCCGAGATTTCCAGCGCGGTCTACATAAGACCGATTATCGAGCGTTGTACCAGACGCCGCTCATCAGTCCGTGGCTCGCGCCGCTACCTCGGCGATCAGCGCAGACAGCCGGCTCCCTTGCCACGCAATCGGAGATTTGCCCGCCTCGTCAGTGACCAGCCGCGCACCCGGGATGATTCGGGCGTAGGTTTCCCCCACCGCCTGGGGATGCTCGGGATCCGCCTCGTCGCTGCTGGCCACCACGACGGTCGGCGCGTCGATTGTCTGCAACTCCTCGAGCTGCTCAAACGGACGAGAGCGTGGGAGCGCCCGCAGCGCATCGGCGACCGCATCGGGGTGCTCGTGCAGGGCCAGCCGCTGACGGATCACCTTCTCCACCGTCGGGCGCAGTTCCGGCGACACAGCCGGCTCACCATACGCCGCGAGGAAACCCTCCACGCCCCCGCGTCGAAGGCCATCCGAGAGTGCATCCCAGCGCGCCAGCCGGTCCGCGGATGCCTCATCTCCAGGCTCAAACGCAGGCGTTATGACAACCAGGCCCGCCACCCGCTCAGGTCGGCGCAGCGCGAACGCCAGCAGCGTATGCGCGCCCATCGAAGCTCCGGCGAACACCGCCCGCGCGACGCTGAAGCCGTCCATCACGGCCTCCAGGTCGAGATCCAGCTCGCGGTAGCCGTAGGCGTCCGGGGTGCGCGCGGGCCCTGAGAGCCCGTGGCCGCGGGCGTCGTACGCGATCACGCGGTGTCCCGACCGCGCGAGCGCGCGCGAGCCCATGACCACGTAACGACGGGTCGCGGTGAGGCCGTGGAGTAGTACCACCGGCATCCCCTCGCCCACCTCGGACGCCGACAACACGACGCCATCTCGCTCAACCAACCGGTCGCCCACAGGAGTTTTCTACCATCAGGGTATGGACGTTTCCGAGAGCAGCTTTCAGACGGCGGTGATCGACCGCTCCCACACGCTTCCTGTGGTGGTGGATTTCTGGGCGGAGTGGTGCGGGCCGTGCCGGCAACTGGGGCCGGCGATCGAGCGCGCCGTGGAGGCCCGCGCCGGCAAGGTCGAGCTCGCCAAGGTCGACGTTGACGCCAATCAGACCCTGGCGCAGACCTACCGAATCCAGAGCATCCCGGCGGTCAAAGCGTTTCGAAACGGAGACGTGGCCGCGGAGTTCGTCGGCGCGCAGCCCCCGTCGGCGATCGACCGATTCCTGGACTCGCTGTTGCCCTCGGAGGCCGATGCACTGGTGGCTCAGGGGGACGAGACGTCGCTGCGCCAAGCGGTGGCGCTCGAGCCCACCCGCGCCGACGCCGCCGTTCCCCTGGC
>CAXMLR010000149.1:0-4349 GCA_964194275.1 uncultured Solirubrobacterales bacterium | reverse complement strand
GAGCCGCGCCAGCTCCGAGCCGTACTCCCGGGCGCTGGCCCTCAGGTCACCGAACGGGACGTGGATCACGTAGTGACGCAGCGCCTCGACGAACGGCTGGTAGGGGAGAAGCGCATCCTGCGGTGAGCGACCGGCCAGCACGAAGGCCCCCTCGCCGTGGGCGCGGCGGGCGAGTTCGGCCATCAGTCGCGTCTTCCCGATGCCCGCGTCGCCGGTGAGCAGAGCCAAACGCCCCCCGAGGTCGACGCTGACGCTGTAGTGCTCTCTCGGACGTGCCTTGCCGGCGCGGGTCCACAGCTCCCAGAGCTGCTCGAGCTCTCGCTCTCGGCCGACCAGCGGCGCGTCACCGCGGGCCACCAGGTCCGCGGGCAACCCAACCGTCGCTTCCGCATTCGCTGCCGGCTCGCCTTCAGGCGCATCGGCGCCCGGCCCTGATCGCGCGGCCGGGCGCAGCAGACGTTCGTGCGCGGCGATCGTGTCCGGGGAGGGACTTGTCCCGAGCTCATCGCGGAGCAGTGCTCGCAGGCGCGCGAACACCCGCAGCCCTTCGGCGATGTTGCCTTCGGCGGCCAGCGCCTCCATCAGCAACACGTGCCCCGACTCCCGGTAGGGCTCGGCCTCGATCAAGCTGCGAGCGGTCCGCTCGACCGACGTTCGCTGGCCGCGGCCGAGGCTCAGTCCGGCCCGCCCGATCACCTCGAGTGCCTGGAGCCGGATGTCGACCAGCTCCCGGCGGCGAGGTTCCAGCCAGCCGGCCTGCGAGCCGGGCAACAGCCCCCGCGCGGCGATGTTCAGCGGGACCTGCGCCAGCGCCCAGGCACTGCGCGCATCCCGGCGCTCGAGCGCCCGCTGGGCGCGCTCCACCTCCAGCGCAGCGGCCTCGAAGTCGATCCACACCGGCGCGGGCAGGTCGAGAGCGAGCTCATCGCGCCCGGCGAGGGTGGCCGCACCGAGGGCCGAACGCAGGCGGGAGAGCAGCGTTCGCAGCGCCGCATCCTGTGAGACGGGGGCGTGGTCGGGCCACAGGGCGCCGATCAGCTCTTCCCGCCCCACCGGCCGATCGCGGTTGAGCAACAGATAGGCCAGCAGCAGCGGCACCTGCTTGCCGCGCAGGTCGTCGGCCAGCTGCGTGCCATCGATCTCCACGGACAGCCGTCCGCAGAGCTGGATTCTGGTTCGTTCGGTCGCGGGTCCAACGTCCGGCAACGATTTGGAAACGTATCGACAACGGGCGTGCGACAGCTTTCTGCCCGTGGTCACCGGGGCCACGCAGATCCGACGCCCTTTAGCGGGGCGCGCGAGGCGAAGCTGAGTCACACACATGGCCATGGCCACAAACCAGAGCGGACACCGCCGGATCGCCTTCTGCGAATGCGGGGCGCAACTCGCAGGAGAGTCCGAGCAGGAGCTGTTCGACGCGGCTCAGCGACACCTCGCCCATCATCACCCCCAGCTCCTTGGGGCGCTCGAGCTGGACATGGTGCATCAGATGGCCGAGGACGTCGGGGGGCACTAAAACGCGTAAGGGCGGGCGGTGTGCAGACCACCGCCCGCCCCCGGCGTTCCTGGTGTCCCGGTGGCTACGGCCTCATCGGTCAGCGCGAGCAGGGACCGGTGCCGACAGCGGAGGTTCGGCTCCGGGCCGTCGCAAGCTGCGCGCGCACCAGCGCGTTCGGGACGGCGAACCCGCCGGCGGTGGCGCTGTTGGCGCCGTTGCCCGCCCCCGTGATGGCGGCAAATACCGTGGCGGTCACCCGGCCGGCCGAATCGACCATCGGCCCGCCGGAGTTCCCGGGACGTACCCGCCCTCGCAGCGACACGATGCTGCGAACCACCGGCCCGTTGCCGTAGGCATCCTCGGTGCGCACGCGCTGGGTCTGACCGAGCCTCCCAGGCTCGGCGTCGAACGGCCCGTCGAGGGGATAGCCGAGGATTGCCGCGGCAGACCCTGGCCGTGCGGCCGGCGCGAGGCTGAGCACCGGGGCCCTCAACCCGGGCACGCGAAGAATCGCGATGTCGTCGTGGGGACTGAACGCGATCGCCTGAGCGCTCAACGAGGGCGCCGAGCCGCCGGGCTGCACGACCGTGTCAGATTCCCCGGCCACCACATGCGCGTTGGTCACCACAATTCCTGGGCCTGCGACCCACCCGCTCCCCTCGATGCCGAGTCCGCACGCCGTCCCTACGACGCGCACGACGCTGGGCGCAGCGGCGCGGACGCCGCGGGTGGCCAAGACCCTGCGGGTAGGGGCCGGGACGTCGGCGGCCGGGCCATGCACCGACGGCAGCGGGTCAAACCGCGCGAGCGCGTTGAGGATCGGACCGGAGGGCGGCAGTAGTTGATTGAGTCCGCGCAGGATCGCCGAACGCTGGAGATCCCGCCTCAGGTTCTCTGAGCCTGAGGACTGAAGCGCGACGGCACCGATGATCCACGCGATCCCGAGTCCCACGCAGGCGGTCAACGCCGCTCCGAACAGCCCGTCGATCGTCCGCAGGCCGGGAAGCCGGAGGGCGGCGCGGGCATGCAAGCCAAGCCCTTCGAAGCCGCTGGCCAGAACCCCGCCGACGAGCAACGCGCCGACCAGGCCGAACAGGGCCGAGTACTGCGAGTGCGAGCCGCCCGGCAACACCAGCGGCGCGATCCGGGTCCCCAGAAAGGCGCCCAGGGCAAACCCCGCGAGCGACAGGGCGCCCACGATGAAGCCCTGCACATACCCGTAGAAGGAGAGCAGAACGGTGAAGGCGATGATCAGCCAGTCGAGCGCGGTCACCTTCAGGAGGTTATCTGTGCGTCAGAAGTCCGGTGCATCCCCTACCGTCTCCGTTGAGGTGGCATCCGCAGGTGTAACTGGGGTGGGCGCACGGCCGTTACTGCGGCCCGTCAGACGGCGTAGAAAGTTGCTCAGACGGGCAGCGCCACTCGCCGTGTTGGCGGTGGTCGCGTTCGTCGTCGGAGTGGTGCTGTCCGGCGGACCCGGCCGGGCCGAACGCCAGCTCGTGACGCAGTACGTAGATGCCTGGGCGCACGGCGACTACGTCCACATGTACACCCTGCTCGACAACGGCTCGCGACATCGGATCTCGCAGGGGCAGTTCGTCCGGACGCTCGATGCGGCAGCGGCCACGGCTACGCTCATCTCGATCAGCCACGGAAAGGTTGGCTCTCGCTCCGGAGCAGCCATCCCCGTTCGGATGCGCGTGCGTACGCGCGTGTTCGGCACGCTGGATGAGGTCCTGGCGGTACCGCTCAGTGGCCAGGGAAGCAGCGCCCAGATCCGTTACTCGAACGCCCTCCTGTTCCCCGGTCTGCGACCCGGCGAGCGGCTGACTCGGCAAGTGTCGCTGGCCCCACGGGCGGACCTGCTCGCTCGCGATGGCACGCCGCTCGCCCAAGGGGCGGCGAGGACCTCCCCGATTGCAGATGTCGCGGGCCAGATCGTCGGCACCCTTGGCCCGATTCCGGCGGCCGATGCGTCGGCCTACGCCGCGCGCGGCTATCCGCCGAGCGCCCAGGTGGGACTCAACGGCCTAGAGCGTGTCTTTCAGGACCAGCTGGCCGGCACCCCGGGCGGGATGCTGCTGGCGGGGCACCGACCGCTGGCCACGGTCACCCCGGTGAAGGGCGCGGCGGTGACGACGACGATCAGCCCGGCACTCGAGCGAGCGGCGGTGAGCGCAATGGCGGGACGGTACGCCGGAATCGCCGCGATGGACCCACGCACAGGCGGCCTGCTGGCCCTGGCCGGCGTGGCCTTCTCGGCGCTTCAGCCGCCCGGTTCGACGATGAAGATCATCACCGCCGCCGGGGCGCTGGAGGCCGGAATCGTGAGACTCGGCGACGTGTTCCCGGTCCAGACCTCGGCGACGCTCGAGGGGTTCAACCTCCAGAACGCCAATGGAGAGGCATGCGGCGGGACGTTCTTGAACGCATTCGCCGTTTCGTGCAACTCGGTGTTCGCACCGCTGGGAGCCAAGCTGGGCGCCGCGCGGCTGGTCGACATCGCGCAGCGCTTCGGCTTCAACCAGCCTCCGTCGATCCCGGGAGCCGCCGAGCCGACTATCCCATCAGCGGGGAAAATCGGTGACGCACTCGCCGTCGGCTCCTCGGCCATCGGCCAGGGCATGGTCCAGAGCACGGCCCTCGAGATGACCGACGTCGGAGCCACGATCGCCATGGGTGGCCGACGCCCGATCCCCACGCTGGTCATGGGCGCCCGCCCGCGTTTCGTCCGCGTCGTCAGTCACCACATCGCCGGTCTCGTTCAGAGGCTGATGATCGCGGTGGTCGAGTTCGGGACCGGCACGGTGGCCCAGATCCCCGGAGTCACCGTGGCCGGCAAGACCGGCAC
>CAXMLR010000148.1:0-2329 GCA_964194275.1 uncultured Solirubrobacterales bacterium | reverse complement strand
CTGACAGAGATCAGGCGTGCCGGCGGGGCAGGGTCCGGTGGAACCAGCGCTGATGTCGTGCAGAGCCTGCCGGTGCGAATAGAGCAGCGCGGGGGCCGAGGTGCCAGCGGGCACCCCTCCGGCCAGTGCGAAGACTCCGGCGATCAGCGGGGAGGCGAGGCTCGTGCCGCCGCCGACCACCTGCTCACCGCGGACGTACACGACCTCGCCGGTGGCGGGATCGGCGTCGGCCGCAACGTCGGCGATCGCACGGGTTCCAGCGCAGCCCACCGCCCAGGACGCACCGAGCTGCCAGGTCCCGGCGGCAAACACCGAACTGCAGCCGCTGCCCGAGGCCAGGCCCCCGGAGCTCCACGCGCTCTCGTGTCCGTACCCTCCGCCGGCGCTCAGCTCCAGCCGCGTTCCGCCGACCGAGACGACGCCAGGGATCGACGCGGGAAACCGCGGGCCGTCACCAAAGCCATGGTCGCCGGCGGCCGCCGTAACGACCACCCCGGGGTGTAGATAGTGCGGGGAATAGGTGGTGGCATCGAGCGGCTCGGCGAGCGTGAACGAGGTCGCGATCACCTTTGCGCCCAGCCGGGCCGCCGTGTCCACCGCGGCGGCGAGGTCGGGGTTAGACGATGTCCGCGCCTCGACGAGCACCAGCCGGCAGTTCTGGCAGATGCCGTGCACGGTCTCGACCGCGAGGTCGGCCTCGGCACCCCAGCTGTCGTTGGCGCTCGGCAGCGGGCCGGGTTGACCCTGCTGATTTACCTTGCGCAGACAGCGACTGCTCGACGTGCAGGCCGGCAACCCGAAGGCATGGTTGAAGCGCGCGAGATCGCCTTCGAGCGTCGGCGAGTCATAGGGGTTCACCACCGCCACAGTGAGGGGCACCGGAGCGTTGCGGGGGAGCCGGTAGGCGGCGTGGAAATCCGCCGGCGTCAGGGAAACGTCGGGGGAGGCGCCACTTGCATCAGACGGCACCGAAGCTATCGCTAGCGCCGCGCCCAGCAGCAGCGATGTAAGGGCGCGTTTGGGGATCATCCGGTCAATCAAGTCTACGCCCCGGCCCCCGAACGCGACGGGACCGCCGCGAGTACGTCCGCGGCGGTCCCGTGCTTCCGGCGCTAGCCGGATCGGCTAGTGGTGCTTCTTGGTGCTGTGGTGCTTCTTGTTGTGGTGCTTCTTGCTGTGGTGCTTCTTGGTCTTGTGGCCGTGGATAACCACGTACGTGTGGACGTGGCTGCCCACCGCGCGGAACGCCGATGCGGCGGCCGCCGGCGCGATGATCTGCACCGCGTTCGGAGCCGGAGCGAAGCCGTTGAGGCCTTCGGTACCCGGTGCGCCGAACGTCTGGACCGCGTGGGGCTGAACAGTCCCAGCGGCCAGGCTGTTCGTGGTTCCGAACGGGTTGTACGTCCCGTTGATCTGGAGCGCTACTCCCTGCTGCAGCGTCGTGGGCGCGTACTGGAGCGTCACGAACGCATCACCCGGCGTCGAACTCTGATTCACCGTCGGAGCACTGGTCGGGTTACCCAGATCAGTGCCGTCGCTTGAGATCAGATGGAACTGCGCCGTGTCGATGACGGCTGGGTCGACCCGCTGATCGAGATCGATCACGACCGTTCCCGTCGCGTTGTCAAACGTCACGCTGCGCGCGTCCGGGCCATGCGTGAACCCAGTGGCAAACGCGCCCACATTCCCGCCAATCGGCGCGCTGCCGACAATGTTGCCATTGCCGTTCTGCCCGGTCACCGCATCCTCGTCGGTGGCGGCATATACGAGCTCCTCGTAGAAGTTCGTCGTCGAGCTGTCGAACGTGGCCCGGACCGTGTTCGACCCGATCACCGTCGCGCTCGTCGCTTGGATTTTCGAGCCGTTCGAGGTAAACGCCCGGAAGCCTTCAATCAGATCGGGGTCCGTGGAAACGGTGCCGACCGGCTGATCGAAGGTGTAGTCGATTGCTGACCCATTTCCGGGGACGAGCGACGCCGACATCAGCGACGGATGCGTCGTCTTACCACTGGTGCCCGGAATCGGAACACTCGTGTCCGGATTGGGCGTGTCGGCAAAGCCCGACGCGTTGTACGCGCCTTCGCGCTCGACCACCGCACGCCGCGCCGTCGTCACATCGTCAGCCGAAATGAAGGTCGCCCGAACGTCATTGCCGTTGATCACGACGAGCGTCGGAGCCGTCGTAAAGGTGCTGCCGTGGAGCTTCCCTAGGGCGTCGTAGAAGCCGAACTCGTTCGGCGTCAATTTGGCGGGGGAGACCGGGCGATCGAACACGAAATCAATCGAGTTCGTCGACGCGTTCGAGAGTGTCAGTCTCTCTGTGTTTCAC
>CAXMLR010000147.1:0-4249 GCA_964194275.1 uncultured Solirubrobacterales bacterium | reverse complement strand
CCGCGGCGGCGGCCGGCGGGTCGGCGGCCGCCGTCATCGCCGATTGCAATTCTCACCTCAAGCTCACCCAGACGTACTCGCCGGTGCAGCTGAGAAGCGCCCTGACCGCCATGCCGGCCAGCGTCAAGGAGTACACGAACTGCTACGACGTGATCCAGCGCAGTTTGCTCTCACAGCTTGGTAAGACCGCCGCCCCGGGCGCGGCCAGCTCCAGCAGCTCGGGGGGGTCGTTCTTCTCCGCTCCAGTGATCATCGTGCTCGTGGTGCTGGGCCTGGGGGCGGGTGCGTCCGGTGCCCTGGCGTTCCGACGCCGCCCGCGTTAGCGGCGGCTTCACTTCCGGCTCGGGAGCGGCCTCTACACTGGCCGTATGGCCTCTCAACGCCAGATTCACGTGGGCAGCGTCCCGATCGGTGGCGGTTCCCCGGTCGCCGTACAGACGATGACCAAGACCGAGACGGCGGACCTGAGCGCGACCATGGACCAGATCCGTCGCGTCGCCGACGCCGGGGCGGACATCGTCCGCGTCGCCGTTCCCCGTGAGAAGGACGTCGAGGCGCTCAAGACGATCGTCCTGCAGTCGCCGATCCCGGTGATCGCAGACATCCATTTCAACCACACGCTGGCATTGAAGGCGATCGACGCGGGCGCCCATTGCGTGCGCCTGAATCCGGGGAACATCGGCGGCCCGGAAAAGGTCGCCGAGGTCATCGCCAAGGCCAAGCAGCACGGCACACCGTTGCGCGTGGGGGTCAACTCGGGATCGCTGCCCGCTCACCTGCGCCAGCTCGAATACGACAATCCGATCGAGGCCCTGGTGACCGCGGCCGTCGAGACGGTCGAGCTGATGGAGCGCCTGGACTTCCAGAACTTCAAGGTGTCGATGAAGTCGACATCGGTGCCGAACACGATCGCGTCCAACCGGCTGCTCTCCGTGCGGATCCCCTATCCGTTACACCTCGGCGTCACCGAGGCCGGAACGAAGTGGTCCGGCTCGCTGAAGTCGGCGGTGGGGCTAGGAACGCTGCTGGCCGACGGCATCGGGGACACGATCCGCATCTCGCTCTCCACCTTCCACGCCGAGGAGGAAGTGAAGGTGGCCTGGGAGATCCTCAAGGCGCTCAAGTTGCGCGAGCGGGGCCCGGTGCTGATCGCCTGTCCCACGTGCGGGCGCCTGCAGTTCGACATGGACTCGGTCGTAGCGGAGGTCGAAACGCGCCTGGAGGCCTACCCAGATCCGATCGAGGTCTCGGTGCTGGGCTGCGCGGTCAATGGCATCGGCGAGGCGCGTCACGCTGACTTCGGGATCACCGGGGCCAAGGACATGGGGATGATCTACTCGCGCGGCGAGCCGCTGAAGAAGGTCCCGACCGAGCGCTTGGTCGATGAGCTGTTCGCCGAGATCGACCGTTGGTATGCCGCGGGCAAGGAGGTCGTCCGCGACGAGGCGAGGGCCGCCGATGCGCGAGCCTGGCTGGCCGAGAACGAGGACGAAACGGCGATGACGCCGGAACGCCTGGCCGCGATGGAGGCCGCTGCGGCGCGCGCTCAGGACGCACCGGCGCCGATCGACGAAGAGCTCTCCCCGGTCGCCGGCCGGCGCTTCACCCGGGCCTAGCGCAAAAAAGGCGCGCCCCGAAGGGCGCGCCCTGATAAATCCGTTGTCCCGGCGGGCTACTTCGCGGTTGCGAACCCGTCCGCGACCTTCGGCCAATTGACCACGTTCCACCACGCGTCGATGTAGTCGGGGCGCCTGTTCTGGTACTTGAGGTAATACGAGTGCTCCCAGACATCGACTCCGAGCAGCGGCGTCTTGCCGTTGGTGATCGGGTTGTCCTGGTTGGGCGTCGAGACGATCGCGAGGCCCGAGCCGTCATGCACCAGCCAGGCCCAGCCGGAGCCGAACTGGCCGACGCCGGCCTCCTTGAATTTGGTCTTGAAGTCATCGAAGGAGCCGAAGGCCGACTCGATCGCCTCGCGGAGCGCGCTGTCGGGCTCGCCGCCGCCGTCCGGAGCCATCCACTCCCAGAACAGCGAGTGATTGAAATGGCCGCCACCGTTGTTGCGCACCGGACCGCGTTTGTCCTCGGGGAGATCCGAAAGGCTCTTGACGACCTCGGCGATCGGCTTGTCCTCCCACTCGGTGCCTTCCAGGGCCGCATTGACCTTGTCGACGTAAGCCTGATGGTGCTTGTCGTGATGCACGCGCATCGTCGCCTCGTCGATATGCGGCTCCAGCGCGCTGTAGTCGTAGGGGAGCGGCGGTACTGAGTAGGCCATTGACAGGTCTCCTGAGGTCTGGTTTTTGGGGTGATTCCACTTCTATCAGACGGGCTCGGGCGGAGCCCGGGATTCCGGCCCGGGTAGGCTTCTCCGCTTTAGCGATGACCCGGCTGACGAACCTCTTCCTGCCCACCGAGCGGGAGCCTCCAGGAGATGCGGAGGCGATCTCGCACAAGCTGATGGTGCGTGCGGGCCTGATCCGGCAGGTCGGGTCGGGCCTGTGGTCGTGGCTGCCCGCCGGCTGGCGCGTGCACGAGCGGATCGTGCAGATCGTCCGCGAGGAGATGAACAGGATCGGCGGCCAGGAGATGCTGATGCCGGTTCTGCACCCGGCGGAGCCGTGGCGGCGTACCGGGCGCTACGAGATCGACGAGCTGTTCAAGCTCAAGGATCGCCGCGGCGCGGACATGGTGCTGGCGATGACCCACGAGGAGATTATCACCGGCCACGTGGCGGCGGCGGTGCGCTCGTACCGCGATCTGCCGATGATCCTCTACCACTTCCAGGTCAAGGAGCGCGACGAGCCGCGACCCCGGGCGGGCGTGCTGCGGACGCGAGAATTCATCATGAAGGACGCTTACTCGTTCGACCGCGATTCCGAGGGCCTCGAGGTCTCCTACCAGAAGCACGTCGAGGCCTACGACCGGATGTTTGACCGCCTCGGGTTGGAGTGGTATCGGGTCGAGGCGGACGTGGGGATGATGGGCGGCATCGGCGCGCACGAGTACATGGCACCGTGCGCCGCGGGCGAGAACGAGGTGGCGCTGGCTCCGGGTTATGCCGCCAACGTCGAAGTGGCAAGCGCGCAGGCGCAGCCGGTCCCGCTCCCGCCGGCGCCCGCCGCGCCAGAGGAGGTGCACACGCCGGGGATGACCACGATCAACGCCGTGGCCACGGCGCTCGAACTGCCTCCCGGGGCGTTGCTGAAGGCGTTCCCGGTCGTGGTGGACGATGAGATGAGGCTCGTGATCGTGCGCGGCGATCACCGCGTCAACGAGATCAAGCTGCAGGTCGCCCTGGGAGCCGACTTCCGCGGCGCCCGGCCCGACGAGGTCTCGAACCGGCTCGGGCCGCCGGGCTTCATCGGCCCCGTCGGGGCCCAGATGCCGATCCTGCTCGACGCGGCGATCGAGCCGGGTGGCGGCTACGTCACGGGAGCGAACCGCCCCGACCTGCATCTGCGCGGCGTGGTGCCGAGCCGCGACTTCCCGTTTGAGGCCGTCGATGTCCGCAGCGTGGTCGCCGGGGACACTGTCGCGGGCGGCGCGATCAGGCTCGAGCCGGCCATCGAGGTGGGAAACCTGTTCAAGCTCGGGACGCGGTACTCGGATCCCCTGCGGGCAGCTTACCTTGACCAGGACGGCGCCGAGCAGCCGATCTGGATGGGTTCCTACGGGTTCGGTCCTGCCCGCTCGGCCGCGGCCGCCGTCGAGCAGTACGCGGACGAGCAGGGCATCTCCTGGCCGCGGTCGATGGCTCCGTTCGACGTGGAGCTCGTCGTGCTCGGCAAGGAGGGCAGCGAAGAGCGCGCGCTCGCCGAGCAGCTCTACGTCGAGCTGCAACAGGCTGGACTGGACGTCCTCTACGACGACCGTGATGCCGGCCCGGGGGAGAAGTTCGCCGATGCCGAGCTGCTGGGTTGCCCGGTGCGGCTGACCGTCGGACGCCGGAGCCTCGGGGCCGGTGAGATCGAGATCCAGATCCGCCGCGGGCGGGGGTCCCGCACGGTACCCGTCGACGGCGCGGCGGCAGCGGTGGCCGAGCTGTGGCGGGAGCTGCCCTGAGTCCGCTTACCAAGCGCCGCTTGTTCGGCCTCGACCGCTCCGGGCCGGCCCCGGTGGCCACGCGCTCGGACCAACCGCTGCGCCCGTGGACGATCCCCAACGCGATCGGCTTCGTCCGCCTGGCGGGAATCCCCGTGTTCCTGGCCGTGGCGCTGTCCAGCCGCAACGGCCGCGACGCGCTGGC
>CAXMLR010000146.1:0-3603 GCA_964194275.1 uncultured Solirubrobacterales bacterium | reverse complement strand
TCTGTCGCGAACTCAGAAACACCGCACTGGTGACCAGCCGCATCCCGGTCCACCGGCTGCAATCCCGGCACTGCCCGAGCAGGAACCCGGTGACATCGCTCGCGGTCAACGGCGCAACCGAGCCGGTGTCAGGATCGACCCGCCCGGCCAAGAACGAGCGCGCGACCCGCTCATACCAATACACCGACGTCCGGTTCGCGACCCCGCGCTCACGCACCACGTACTCGACGAACCGGGCGACCAGCAAATCGATCGCCGTCGGCGCCGGCACCACCACCGGCTCCACCACCCCCAGCTCCCGCAGATACGCCAACACGTCCCGCTCCGAGAACGGCGAGAACCACCTGCCCGAACCCTGCAGGTCAGCCCGCGCCTCGGCGAGCAGCTCCTCGAGCACGCCAGCATTCAGCTCCGCCAGACCGAGCTCACGCTGGGCCATCCACCAGCTCAACTCCAGAATCAGCCGCGACCGCGCACGAACACGACTCGGGCTATAGCCACGCTCGCGCAGCTCGACCCACAACCCGCTCGCCGCCGGGGCCAGCGGCCCGCGGACACGCAGCGCCAGATACGGACTCATGATCACCCTCCATCGTCGAACACCAGAACAACCGAAGGAAAGACCGCGACGCCAGATCGCGTTATGCCGAGTCGTGCACAACCGCAAAGCGCAGCTCAGCAGGCACAACCCCATCACCAACGGACCCGACTCGGCATAACCAGAGACTCGGCACAAAACCACAAGGGCGGGGTCACGAAGACGACCTCGACCGCGAACCTCAGCGCGACGCTCGCGGAGGCCGGCCGACGGGTGCTGATCGTTGACTGTGATCCGCAGGCGAACCTCTCAGAAGCGTTCGGGTGGGTGGAGGAGCTCCCAGGGGAGAGACTCGAGGACCTGCTCGCCAACCCGGAGGCCGCCGCTCGCTACGTCCCGCCGACGGCGCTTCAGCCGGACGTCGCGCCGGGGCTTGAGTGGAGGGAGCGGCTGCGGATCATCCCTTCGACCGACGCGCTCGCCGACGTCGCAGCGGACCTGCCGGTGGCCGGTGGTGCGGGCTATGAGATGCGGCTACGAGAGGTGCTCGAGCCGCTGCGCGAGCGGTTCGATCTGGTGCTGCTCGACACCCCACCGGGGCTGGGCACGCTGTCGGGGATGGCCGTCCTGGCTGCTGACGGGCTGCTGATCCCGGCGCTCGCCGCCGATCTGGACGTGCGTGGCGCGGGCAAACTGTATGACCTCGTCGAGGGCGAGATCCCGGGGCTGCGGATCCTCGGGGTTCTGCTCGCCGCGAGCGAGCGGCGGTGGCGGGTCACCCGCGACGCGACCGACCGGATGACCGCCGATCAGATGCGGGTGCTGCCGGTGCAGGTCCCGCGGGCGGTGCGGGTCGCCTCGGCGCCGCGCCATCGCGCGCCGACCGTGGTGCTCGAGCCGGACTCGATGGTCAGCCACGCCTACCGGCAACTCGCTCATCACCTCCTCGGCGAGCTCGGGCGATGAGCGAACCACCGCCGATGCCGTCCGTCCGACGGCGGCCAATCCCCGGCATGGCCAGCCAACCGATCACTCCGCCGGCGACGGCGACGGCGCCGGACAAAGCCGACCATCACGTCGACGATGACGCGTCGGCGCCCGAGGCCGAGACCTCGACGACGGCACTCATCGAAGGCAATGACGTGGCGTCCGTCCGCGCGGACGGGCGCCGGCGCACCGCTCGGGAGCATGTGATCGAGCGGCGACCGGCGGCCGATTACGCGAGCACGCGGCTGGTCAACTTTCGGATCCCGGTGGACCTCCACGACCGGTTCCGCGGCCTGGTCCGCGAGGCCGAAATCGACCATCCCAGGCTGCGGCGGCCGAGCCTGACCGAGCTCGTGATCGCGCTGTTGGAAGAGGGTCCACAGACGGCGGATGAGGTCGCGGAGCTGATCCGCCGGAAGCGTGCCGCTGAGCATGGGGCGGGAGCGTGAAATGACCAACGAACGTGTGACGGAAGCGACGGTCGACTGTGTTCAGGAGGCGAGTTGGGGTGGACAGAAGGGTGGACGGATGGGTGGACTTGGAGTCCACCCCTGGACGGCCGCCCGCCCCCGCCAGCACTGGGTTTTCATTGGTCCCCCGAGCCCGACTACCCGCCCCCCACGTAGAAAATTGGTGGGGTGGGTGCGGGTAGTCGGGCTCGGGGTCTTTTGTGTTCGGATGCTGGCGGGGGCGGGCTTTCATGGTCTGGTCATGCAGGCACAGAAGGGGATGAGTTGGTGGGTTGGTAGAGGAAAGGATTTGGAATGGGAGGGGTAAAGCCAGGGCCATCAACGGTGGCTGGGTTGGAGTGGTTGGCGAGGGTGGGTCCAGCTCCGTTGGGGGCTTGGGGGATAGCGATGGGTTGGGGGCGAACGGCGGTGTATTCGCATACTCAGCGGCTGCTTGCAGCCGGCTGGTTGGAGACGTCTTCGCGGACTCATGGCGAGGGGTCGCTGGTGTATGCATCGCGGACCGGCCTGCGGTTCAGCGGCATCCCGGCCGCAGCGGTCGAGAAGCGTCCATCGCCGGTCAGCTGGGCGCACTGTGAGGCGTGCGCGTGGACGGCGGCGTGGTTGACCGCACGCGGTCGCGGGATGGTCGGCCCACGCGAGATGCTGGTGCGAAGCGACTGGCGGGGCGAGCTTCGCTTCCGTGAGCGGGGCGAGCTGCGACGGCGTGGCCACCGGCCTGACCTCGGCGGCCGGCTCGCTGACGGGCAACTGCTGCCGATCGAAGTGGAGCTGACCGAGAAGTCTTCCGCTCGGCTCAAGGCGGTGCTTGCGCTGCACAGTGGGTGGATCGCGGCGGGCAAGAGCGGCGGCGTGATCTATGTCTGTGGCGATGAGGAGATCGCCGAGCGCGTCCTCGTCGAGGGCGCGCAGGCCGGTCTGAGCGTTGACCGCGGAGCGATGCGCATCGAGCTGATCGCGACGATCCAGCGCGAGGCCGTTGAGGCATGCTCGACGCTGGCGTTGACGGGGTGGCACCTGGCCGGAGGCCGGGCCACGTGATGTTGTACCCCGAGACGGTCGTTGCGGACCTCGGCCTGACGATGCTCCTCGGTCTGGCTGGGGCTATGGGCGCATGGCTGCTTCGCCGGAGAACAACTTTGTCGGCGCGGAATCTGTATCCGCCGGCGGCCGCCGGCGCGCTCTTGCTCGCTGGCGCGATCGGTCTGAGTGCATGGAACGTGGCGCTCGTGCTGTTGCCGCTGGTGTCGCCGTGGGTAGCCGGCGCGGTCGTGGGAGCAAGGTGGCGGTCGAGCGACCTAGGGGCAGGCGAAGAGCTTCGCAACCACGAGCTCGGACGCCGTTGGATCTGGCGACCCGCGGCTGAGCACCGTGACGGCGAGCGACTGTACCTGCGCTCGCAGGGCGAGTTGGTCCGCAAACGGCCATGGCCGCGGTCGCTCGCCTACGTGTCGATGACTGCGATGGGCAATGAGGGGCCGCGGCTGCCGTTGGGGGCAGGACAGCACGTGGTGCTGTTCGGCGCGACCGGTGCAGGTAAGACGACGACCGCGCGGCGGTTGATCGCCGCGCGGACGCTCGGGTTCTGTCCGATTCGCTGTGTTTCGT
>CAXMLR010000145.1:0-2521 GCA_964194275.1 uncultured Solirubrobacterales bacterium | reverse complement strand
CTCTTGATGCGGCGGGAGGCGGTGTCCGCGATCGGCGGGTTCGACGAGTCGTTCTTCATGTACGCCGAGGACATCGAATGGTGCTGGCGGGCCCGCGACGGCGGCTGGGAGATCTGGTTCGAGCCATCGGCGCTGGTGCGGCACGTCGGCAACGCGTCGGGCGAGCGCACCTACGGGAACCGTCGCACGCGCGCGTACTGGCACAATACCTATCGGCTCTACGGGAGACGCCACGGGCCAGCCTCGACGCTGGCATATCGAGGGCTGAACGTGCTCGGCGCCGCCCGGCTCTACGGGCGCGCCGTGGTCAGACGCGACGCCGCCGCCCGGGGTTACTGGGCGACCCACGTCCGTGCCCACCTGGTCCGCACACCGTGAACGATCTTCGGCGGAATCCGACGGTGTTATGGGTCACCGAGGACCCGCCCCAGCTCGGTCGCGGCGGCTCCGGCATCCGCCAGCTGCATCTGCTCGAGGCGCTCGCAGCCGCCTTCCCGACCGACGTGCTGATCGTCGGCCCGGTTGTCGACGAGCGCGTCCGCGCCGCCGCTGGCGAGGTGATCGAGCTACCGCGGCGCCGCGCCACGTGGACCGAGCATCCGATTGGCCGACGAGCGCTCGAGCTCGCGATCGCGGCGGGGTCACCGTACCCCCTGCCGGCGTACACGCTGGGACCTGCGCGCCGCGCCCTGGCGCAAGCTCTGCGCGGGATGCACGACGGCTACGACGTGATCTGCATCGAGCACGAAGGACTCGCCCCGGTGATTCCCGCGGTACATAGCGGGAAGTGGGTGATCACGCTGCACCTGCTGTTCTCCGGGATGATCTCCGATGAGCTCGCCCGCCGGCCAGAGCGCCGGCAGCGTTTGTTCCTTGAGTGCGACCGGCGCAAGGCCCGCCGGATGGAGCGGCGGATCGTGCGCAGCTATGACCAAGTTGTCGTCTGCTCGGACGACGACGCGGGGCTGCTGTCGGAGATCGGCGGCGGTGCCGCGGGTAAGGTGGCCGTGATCCCGAACGGGGTGGATCTGTCCTTCTTCAAGCCGACGGCGCCACCCGCCGAGCCGCGGGTGCTGTTCCCGGGCTCGTTCGACTTCAGCCCGAACGTCGACGGGGCGAAGTGGTTCTGCAAAGACGTCTGGCCGCGGGTGCGGGAGGCGATCCCCGACGCGACGCTCGAGCTCGTCGGTCGCGCGCCGGTTGCCGAAGTGCGGGCACTCCAGGACCTCCCGGGTGTGAGCGTCCACGCCGATGTCCCATCGATCGAGCCATTCTACGAGCGCGCCCGCCTCGTGGTGGTTCCGCTCCGCATCGGTACGGGGACTAGGCTCAAGGCGCTCGAGGCGATGGCGGCGGCGCGTCCGATCGTCGGCACCACGGTCGGCCTCGCCGGGCTCGGCGTGCGCGACGGCGTCCAGGCGCTGGTCGCCGACGATGCAGCGGCGTTCGCGGTCGCGGTCACGAGGCTGCTCGAGGACGACGACCTCGCCGACCGACTGGGCCGTGCTGGACGCGCCCACGTCGAGGAGCGTTTCGGATGGGACCGGATCGGCAAGGATTACGTGGACCTGGTCTCGCGGCTGGTCGGCGCACCCACCGGGCCGCGGCTTACAGCAGCACGGTCCGGTACCGCACAGCGCCCCTAACCGTCGCGAGCACCTCGGCCACGTCGACGGCGAAGGCCGGCACCAGCATCGGGAGATGCCACTCCTTGGGTACCGCCCGGCGTTCGACGAACGTGCGGTAGTACGCCCACGGCACCAACAACGTGGCCCCGAACGCGGGCGAGCGTCGCGCGGACGCCAACCCGAGCAGCGCGAGCAGCGTCGGTACGTGGTAGCGCTTGTAGAACCACCGCCAGTGCAGATGCTCGCGGAGACCGGGATGCAGCATCACGGTCAGGGCGGCGAACTGACACCGCTGCGAGTAGCGGATCCACCCGAGCCAGTCCCGCACGACGCTCCCGGTCGTCGCGACCCGATGGAAGACTAGGGCGTCGGTTGCTGCCCCGAGTGTGGCCCCGTGCGCGACCGCGCGCCAACCGAGATCGATGTCCTCGCCGAACGGGACTGGGCCGCCCAAGCGCTCGTCAAAGCCGCCGAGCGCCTCCAGTAGGTCGCGGCGATACGCGATGTTGCAGGTCTCGAACTTGAAGCTCTGCGCGCTCACCGAAATCGTGCGGGCGTATGGCCCGCTCGAGGCACCGCGTGGATCCGGGTCGGTGCGCCCCTGGACGACGGAGGCACCAGTCGTGGCCGCCAGCAGCGCAGCGAGCCAGCCGGGCGTCGGCAGGCAGTCGTCGTCGGTGAACGCGACCCACGGAGACCGTGCTGCTCGCCAACCGACGTTCCGCGCCACGGCGGGGCCCGAGTTCGATGGCGTGCGAAGCGCCCGCATCCAGCCGTCGGCTTCCCCGATCAGCCTGGCGAGCACCTCGCCAGTTTCGTCGGTCGAGCAATCGTCGACCAGCAGAACCTCGTAGAGATCGCCGCAGTCCTGGGCCGCGAGCGCGGCGACCAGG
>CAXMLR010000144.1:0-2173 GCA_964194275.1 uncultured Solirubrobacterales bacterium | reverse complement strand
CAGAGTCAAGCGGATTCTGGTCAACCCCGCGCCGGCGCGCGCGCTGCCCCAAGCCCTGCTGGAGCTGGGGCCAATTCTGACCCCCAACGCTGGCGAGCTCGAAGCACTGAGCGGCCGTGCTGGCAACTTCCCTGAGGGTTCAGCGCGTCAACTGAGCGATTTGAGCGGGGCGCCTGTCGTGGTCACGCTGGGCGCGCAGGGCGCGATTCTGGTGAACGGTGAGAAAAGCTCCGAGGTCACCGCGCCGCCCACCCAAGCGGTGGACACGACGGGCGCCGGCGATGCGTTCAACGGAGCCTTCGCCGCAGCCCTGGCCCAGGGATATGCCCTAATCGATGCAGTCCGGAGGGCCGTCTTCGCCGGTTCGTGCTCAGTCAGGGCCCGCGGAGCCCGGAGCGGGATGCCGACCCGGGAAGAGATCGATCGCCAGTCCCCGGCTCGGCGTTGAGTCGCCGGTCGGCCTCGGTCGCCAGCTATCCGGCGAGGTGCCCACCGACACGCAGACCGTCGGGGGCCGAGAGCTTTCGATTGCGCTGACGTGAAGACGCTCCGGTAGGCGGCAGCTTCGCTCAGCTGCGGTCGCCGCGCTCGCCCTGAGGCCCCTCCCGACATCCTCGGCGCCCGGGTGTGACCATTCCTCCCCATGACGCTCTTCGCCGAAGACCCGACACGCTCTCAGCGGCGTGAGCACGCCCGCGATGAGGAGCTTCTGGCCGAGGTGCTCCATGATGTGATCCGAGCCAGTGACGGTGACAAAGCGGTCCAGTTGCTCGACGACGCGGTGGCGTTGGGGCGCTCGGCTCGCGAGGGCGATCAGGCGGCAGCGGACCGACTCGCGGAGCTCGTGTCGGGTCTCTCTCTCGACCGGACTGAGCTACTCGTCCGCTCGCTGACGCGATGGTTTCAGCTCGTCAACCTAGCCGAGGACAACGAGCGCGTCCGGCGGATCCGGCGCCGTGACGTCCGAGACGCGCCATCACCACGGCCGGGCTCCGTTCGCCAGGTGATCGCGGAGCTGGCCGCGCGCGGGGCCTCGGCGGCCGAGGTCGGTGAGCTGCTGCGCGGGGCGGAGTTCAGGCTGGTCATGACCGCCCATCCAACGGAGTCGCGCCGGCGCACCACGATCAACAAGCTGGCGCGAGTGTTCGGGGTTCTCCGGGAGCTCGACGAGGTGCCAGATTCAGATCCGGGGCGCGCGCGGCAGCGCCTGCTGGCGACGGTACAGGAGCTGTGGGGCTCAGACGAGCTCCGAGCGGCGTCGCTCACGGTGTTGGATGAGGTCCGCGGCGGACTGATCCACTTCACCTCCACGCTGGCGGTCACGGTGCCCCAGATCTATCGGGATTTGGAGGAGGCGCTGGCCGAGTTCTATCCGGACGCGGAAATCGACGTTCCCGGGCTGCTCACCTTCGGGTCTTGGATCGGTGGGGACCGCGACGGGAATCCCTACGTGACGCCGGAGATGACCCAACGGGCGCTCGAGCTGATGCGCGAGCAGTGCCTGCGGCTGCTCGAGAGCCGGGTCGGCGTGCTCGCCGGGCGGCTGTCGATCTCAGAGCGGGTCAGCGGCCCAGCGCCGAAGCTTGAACCGATCCTCTCGGCCGGTGCTGAGCTGTTTCCAGACTGGGCCGAGCAGCTGGCACAGATCAACCCCGAAGAGCCCTACCGCCGCGCGCTGACGTTCCTGCGTGAGCGTGTACGAGCGACGCGGCGGGGCGATGCCGGGGCCTACGCGGAACCCGGGGAGCTGCTGGCCGACCTGCGCCTGGTCGAGCGCTCCCTGCGTGACGGCGCAGGGGCCTTCACCGCCGCGGGGGACCTCCACGACGTGATCCGAGAGGTCGAGGTGTTCGGGTTTCACTTCGCGCGGCTGGACATTCGTGAGCACGCCAAGGTCCACCGCCGCTCCCTGGCCGAGATCTACGCCACGCTCGAGATCTGCGAGGACTACGGGGGCCTGAGCGACGATGCCCGGATTTCGCTGCTCCGCGAGGGGATCGCCGATCGCCGGCCCCTGGTGCCGGCTGACATTGCGCGCTTCAGCGATGGCACACGAGAGACAATCGAGACATTCCGCGCGCTCCGCCGCGCGCTGGCCGGCGTTCACCGCGGCGCGGTGCAGTCGTACATCGTCTCAGGCACGGAGGGGCCCGCCGATCTGCTCGAGGTACTG
>CAXMLR010000143.1:0-8883 GCA_964194275.1 uncultured Solirubrobacterales bacterium | reverse complement strand
GCTCTGAGCTGTATTTGGACCGAGGCGTCGAGATGGGCAGACCCGACGATCTGCCGGGTGGAGAGAACGAGCGGTTCCTGGAGTACTGGAACCTCGTGTTCATGCAATACGACCAGAGCGCCGAGGGCATGCTCACGCCGCTGCCGACCAACAACATCGACACCGGACTCGGTCTGAACCGGCTGGCCGCGATCCTGCAGGACAAGGAGACGGTGTTCGAAACCGACCAGTTCGCGCCCCTGATCGCGCTTGGCGAGCAACTCTCAGGACGCCGCTACGGTCACGACTTCCCCACCGACCGGGCGCTGCGCGTGCTCGCGGATCATGCCCGCTCGATGACGTTCCTGATCGCGGACGGCGTAGTGCCCTCCAACGAGGATCGCGGCTACGTCCTGCGGCGGATCATGCGTCGGGCGATTCTCCAGGGGCGCCACACGTTGGAGCTGGCTCCCGGTTTCCTGGACCGCTACGCGGACGTAGTCACCGAATTGATGGGGTCCGAGTACGGTGCGCTGGCCGAGCAGCGGGACACGGTTCGCAAGTGGCTACAGGCCGAGGAGGAGGGCTTCGGCCGGACTCTGGCCCAGGGCAGCAAGCTGCTGGATGAGGTGATCGCGCGCGCCCGCGCGGCCGGCGCGGAGGGCGTCAGCGGAGCCGACGCCTTTCTGCTGCACGACACCTACGGTTTCCCGATCGAACTCACGCTGGAGCTCGTCGCCGAGCACGGGCTCGGAGTCGAGGAGGCGGGCTTCGAGGCGCGGATGGAGGATCAGCGCGCGCGCGCACGCGCCGGCGCCGGCCGCGGGCGCGGTGGCGAGAAGCTGCGAGAGCAGGCGCAGGCGTTCGCGGGCCAGGCAGGCTTCGAGACCGAATTCGTCGGCTATGAGACGACGGAGCGGGCGACAACCGTGGGCGCGGTGGCCCGCGAGGACGGGCGCGTGCTGGTCAAGCTTGTGCAGTCGCCGTTCTACGCGACGGGTGGCGGTCAGATCGCCGATTCCGGGGTGGTCGAATGCTTCGACGGGAACTGCGTCGCCACGGTTGAGGACGTACTGCGCCTGGGTGATGACCAGGTGATCGCACTGGCCGCGGAACGCGGGACGATTGATCCCGGCACGCGCGTCCAGGCGAGAGTCGATCGAAGCACCCGGCACGCGACGGAGTGCAACCACACCGGAACCCACCTGCTCCACGCCGCGCTGCGTCGCCGGCTCGGATCCCATGTGCACCAGGCCGGCTCCTACGTCGGTCCGGACAAGCTCCGCTTCGACTTCACACACGGCAGCGGATTGAGTGCGGACGAGGTCGCCGATGTGGAGAACGAGGTCAACGGCTGGATCCTCGCCAACGATCGGGTCCGGGCGCTGACGACGACCCTCGACGAAGCCCGTCGGCTCGGAGCGACGGCGCTGTTCGGCGAGAAGTACGGCGACATCGTCCGCATGGTCGAGGTCGCTGACGGCTCGTTCTCCCGCGAGTTGTGCGGCGGGACGCATGTCCGCCTCACGTCCGAGCTCGGCGTGTTCAAAGTGTTGAGCGAGAGTTCCAGCGCGGCCAACGTGCGCCGTATCGAAGCGCTCACCGGACCCGCCGCGGTCGAGCTTCTGCGGGCCCATGACCGCGTGCTGGGTGCGGCCGCGGAAAGCCTCCGCGTACCCCCCGAGCGGGTCGCCGACACGGTCGCGGCGCAGCGTGCCCGGATCCGCGAGCTCGAGCGTGCAGGCCGCCAGGGGCCGGCCGGAAACGGCGCGCCCGAGGTCGAGCAGCTGCTCGCCGCCGCCTCCGAGGTCGCCGGCGCTCGCGTGCTCGCAACCACGCTGCCCTCGGTCGATGGCAAGGCGCTGCTTGACGTCGCTGACCGGCTGCGGGCCAAGCTCGGGGACGCCGCGATCGTGCTTGGCAGTAGCACCGAAGGTCGGGTCGACCTGGTCGCCACCGTATCGCCGTCGCTCGTGCAGCGCGGCGTCCGCGCGGGTGAGATCGTCAAAGTCGCGGCCGCCGCGGTCGGTGGGGGTGGAGGTGGGCGAGACACGCTCGCGCGCGCGGGCGGGCGGGACCCCGACAAGCTCCCCGAGGCGATCACCGCGGCCCGGCAGGCGATCGAGGCCGCGCTCAATCGATAAGGTCATGCGGGTGCTCGCGCTCGACTATGGCAGCGCGCGTTGTGGATGCGCGGTGAGCGATCCCACCGGTGTGCTCGCCACGCCCTTAGATCCGATTGCCGCACCGCGCACCAAACGTGGCCTGGCCCGACTGCGCTCGCTGGTGCGCCAGCTCGACGCCGAGCGAGTTCTCGTCGGCCTACCGCTGTCGCTGTCGGGCGCCGATTCGGCGCAAACCGTGGAGACGCGCGAGTTCGCCGCCGTCCTGCAAGCCGCCGTGGCGGTGCCGGTAGAGCTGTACGACGAGCGCTTCACAACGCGGCTTGCGGCCCGCACGGGTGGGCGCGTCAGCGAGGATTCTCGGGCGGCGGCGCATCTGCTGGAGAGCTGGCTCGCCGCCCGCTTCCCCACGCGAGGCGAACGGTGAAGGAGTGGCGCCAGAGAAGCGCGCAGGAACGCGAGGAAGCTCGCCTCGATCGCGAGCGCCGCCGTGCCGAGCAACGCGGCGTCGCCGGCCCTGCGCCGGAGCCCGAGTCCAGAGCAGCCTCGGCCTCGCCGCTCGAGTCGACATCGGCCAGAGAAGCCGGACCCCCTGCCGTCGAGCTCGCCGTCCCCCCGACGACGGAGCCGGACGCGCCGGAGCCGGCCCCGCCGGAGCTCGGGCCGCTCGACGAAGCCGGGTATGAGCCGCTTGAGGGAGAGTCGCCCGCCGGCACGAAGCGAATCAGCGGATTGGATCGTGCTCCCACCCGCAGGCGCGCCGCACGCCGGGGCCGGGGCCCGATCCGCCCGCGCGGGCGCCGCGGTCCCCCAGCGTTCTCACGTGGCGGTCGGGTCGTGCCGATCGTCGCGATCGTTTTGGCCGCCGCCCTGCTCTGGTTCCTCGTGCAACTGTTCCAGCCGTTCCATGGCGCGGGCAACGGGAAGCTGGTCGTCACCATCCCCGTCCGTTCGACCTCCAGCCAAGTCGGCGACCTGCTGGCCCGGGACGGCGTGATCGCATCGAGCTTCTTCTTCGAGCTGAGAGCCACCCTGGCCGGCGAGCGGAGCAGCTTGCGTAGCGGCAGCTACCACCTTGCGCGCGACATGAGCTACGGCGACGTGCTGAAGGTCCTGACCACGGCTCCGCCGGCCGCGAAGGTGTCGGAGCTGACCGTGATCGAGGGACGCACCAGGCGCCAGCTCGACGCGTTGCTGCGCAGCCAGGGCGTGCGCGGGAGCTATCTGGCGCAGACCCGACACTCGAGCCTGCTGGATCCAGCGAGCTATGGCGCTCCGCGGGGCATCGGGTCGCTCGAAGGGTTCCTCTTCCCCTCGACCTACCAATTGCGGGATCCGATCAGCATCAACACGCTGGTCGCCGACCAGCTGCGGACGTTCCGCCAGCAGTTCAAACAGGTCCAGCTCGGCGACGCCCAACGCAAGCACCTGACCCCCTACGACGTGCTGACCGTCGCCTCGATCATCCAGGGCGAGGCGCAGACCACTCGTGACCAGTCGCTGATCTCATCTGTCATCTACAACCGGCTGAAGGCGCACATGCGCCTTCAGATGGACGACACCGTTCGGTTTGCCACCGGCAACTACCAACATCCGATCACCGTCTCCGAGCTCGCCTCACGCTCGCCCTGGAACACCTACACGCACGATGGTCTGCCGGTCACGCCGATCGACAACCCCGGGCTGGCGGCGATCCAAGCGGCGGCGCATCCGGCGAACACGAACTACTTGTTCTTCGTGGTCAAGCCGTGTGGCAACGGCGCCTCGGCGTTCGCCAGCACCTACGCGCAGTTCCAGGTGCTGCAGAACCGCTACCAGGCAGCACGTACTCGGCTGGGCGGACGCTCGCCCGCCTTCTGCCACTAGCCAGTGTGACCCGCCTCGGCGTCCTCGGCTGGCCGGTGGCACACAGCCGCTCGCCCGCCATGCACAATGCCGCGCTGCACAGCGTGGGGCTGGCCGGCTGGCGCTACCAGTTGCTGCCAGTCAGTCCTGGGTTGTTGGCCGAGGTCGTCCGCGCGTTGCCGGCGGCCGGCTTCCGCGGCGCCAACGTGACGATTCCGCACAAGCAGTCCGCACTGGAACTGGCCGGCCGGGCGACGGCCCGGGCGCGCGCAATCGGAGCCTCCAACACGCTGGTCTTCGAGGCAGGAGAGATCTGGGCTGACAACACCGACGCCCCGGCCCTGATCGACGTGCTGCCGTTCTCGCCGGCCGGCCGGACCGCCCTGATACTCGGCGCCGGGGGCAGCGCGCGCGCTGCGGCATGGGCGCTACTGGATGCCGGGGCCGCCGAGGTCCGAGTATGGAACCGGACCGCGGCCCGGGCGAGCAACCTGTGCGCGCAGCTCGGGGCCACGCCGGTCGAGCTGCTCGGCCCGGCGGATCTGCTGATCAACTGCACGTCCAGCGGTCTGGACGCCTCGATCTCGACGTTCAAGCAGCTGCCGCTGGTCGCCGATGAGCTGGTCAGGTACGACTGCGTGGTTGATTTTGTCTACAGGGACAACGGGACTGAGCTTGTCCGAGCCGCGAGGAGCCGGTCCGTTCCCTGCGTCGACGGTTTCGAGTTGCTGGTGCGGCAGGGGGCGTTGAGCTTTGAGCGCTTCACCGGCCACCCTGCTCCCGTCGACGCGATGCGCGCGGCGGCACGGCAGAGGTGAATGAGCTTGGCGTTCACCTTCGGGCTGTAGACACGGCCATGAGACGGCTATCGTCCCGGCGATGATTCTCACCGATGCCGTCAGCTCGTACCTCGAGACCCTGCAACCATCCGTGGACGACGTTCTCGCTGAGATGCAGGAGCACGGCCGTCGTGAAGGCATTCCGATCGTGGTTCCGGAAACCGGCGCACTCCTGCACGTGCTCGCGCGCGCCGCGCGGGCCCGCCGGATCGTCGAAGTTGGCACGGCGATCGGCGTATCGACGCTGCATCTCGCCCGTGCGGTTGAGCCTGGCGGCACCGTCGTCTCGTTCGAGGTGGACCCCGAGCGCCACGCTGCGGCTGGGGACTATCTCGAACGAGCTGGGCTCCGAGACAGGACCGACCTGCGACTGCAGGACGCGCGAGAGGGTCTCGCTGCGCTCGATGGGTCGTTCGACTTCGCGTTCATCGATGGTGTCAAGGCGCAGTACGACGACTACCTGGGAATCCTGCTCCCACGACTGAGCCATGGCGCCGTGCTGGCGGTCGACAACGTGCTGATGTCCGGCACGGTCGCCGAAGGACGAACCGATGGTCACTGGACTGACGAACAGATCACCCAGATGCGCGCGTTCACCCAGCGCGTCCTGTCGGAGCCGGAGCTCACCTCCACAGTGGTGCCGGTGGGTGACGGTGTTCTCGTGGCGGTGATGTCATGACCACACCGGACGACGACGGCGGGCGGGAAGCCGGGGATCGCGGCGTGTGCACGCCCTGTCGGGGCACTGGGGCGGTCGTCTCCGGCTTGGGCGGCTCGCCACACGAGGTGACATGTCCATGGTGTGGTGGGTCAGGTGCCTTCCAGCCCGGTGCGGATGCCCAGCAGCAACGGCCCGCCGCGCCAAGCGACAAGTAGCACAACGTCCACCGGCCCTAACGGTTGGACGGGGTGACCGATAAGCAACGGCAGTGCCATACGTGCCAAAGGCACCGGCTTCGCCGACTTCTCGCGCGGGGGCCCTGCTTGCACTCGCTCTCAGCGCTCTCTACGACGCTCGGTCCCTTCTACGTCACGCCGTATATCGAGGGCAAGCCGCAGTATCCGCTCTCGGCCACGAATCCGGGCTCTGGCTGCTGAGCGGCGCCCTAACGCCGCCCATCCCTAACCTACAGCGCGGATGGCGCTGAGACTCCTAACCGCCGGCGAATCGCACGGCCCAGGCCTGACCTGCATCATCGAGGGGCTTCCGGCTGGTCTGATGCTGCGCCGCGACGTGCTCGACCGTGACCTGGCTCGGCGCCAGCTCGGGCACGGCCGGGGCGGGCGGATGAAGATCGAGAGGGACAAGATCGATGTGACGGCGGGCGTCCGACACGGGCGCACTCTGGGTGGCCCGATTGCCCTGCAGGTGCTCAACCGGGACTACGCCAACTGGGAGGAGCGGATGAATCCCTGGCCCGTGGAGGCCGTGGTCCAGGAGGTCCACCTGCCCCGGCCCGGTCACGCTGACCTGGTCGGAACGCAGAAGTACGGCCTGAGCGACGTCCGGGACATTCTGGAGCGGGCGAGCGCTCGGGAGACCGCGGCGCGGGTCGCCGGCGGAGCGGTGGCCAAGGCCTTTCTCCGAGAGCTGGGGGTCGAGGTCTTCTCGCACGTACTCCAGATCACCGGCGTTACGGCCCCCCGGCGGGAGGACCTGACGCCCGCGGACTTCGCGACGGTCGACGAGTCGCCCGTGCGCTGCCTGGACCCGGAGGCGACGAGGGCGATGGTGGCCGAGATCGACCGGCTGCGGAAGGCCAACGAGTCGCTCGGTGGGGTGTTCGAGGTTCGGGCGTTCGGCGTCCTACCTGGCCTCGGCTCTCACGTCTCCTGGGAGGAGCGGCTGGACGCCAAGCTCGGCCACGCGATCCTCTCGATCCAGGCCATGAAGGCGGTCTCGATCGGCGACGGATTCGAGGTTGCGGGCCTGCCGGGCTCGGAAGCCCATGATGAAATCTTCTACGACGAGCAGCGCGGCTACTACCGCAACACCAATCATGCCGGCGGGCTCGAAGGCGGCATGACTACGGGCGCGCCGGTGGTGGTGCGCGGATCGATGAAGCCACTGCCGACGCTGACCAAGCCGTTGCGCTCAGTGGACATCGATACACACGAGCCCGCTGAGGCGCTCCGCGAGCGGACGGATTCCTGCACCGTCCCGGCGGCCGGCGTGGTCGGAGAGGCGATGGTTGCCTTCGTGCTGGCGGACGCGTACCGCCGGAAGTTCGGCGGCGACCACGTCGACGACGTTCGCGTGGCTGTGCGCGCCTACCAGGAGCGCATCGGATGGCGCGGGCGCTGACGCTCCCCGTCACCGGCACCGTCGCCTGTATCGGCTTCATGGGTGCCGGGAAATCCACGGCCGCCGCCGCCATCGCGCGGCTGACGGGGCGCCGCGAGCTCGACGTCGACCGGGTCATCGAGCAGCGGTTCGGCAAATCGATCGAGCAGATCTTTGCCGAGGATGGAGAGCCGGCGTTCCGCGCCGCCGAGGAGACCGTGACGCTGGAACTGCTCGAGGACCCGTCGGCGCCGGTGGTCGCGCTGGGCGGGGGCGCGATCGAATCCTCGGCCGTGCGCAGGGCGCTCGCCGGCCACCTCGTTCTGTGGATCGACGTCGACCTCGAAACGGCATGGCGGCGGGTACGGACCAGCGGCCGGCCACTGGCCCGTGACCGGGACGAGTTCGAGCGTCGCTACGCCCAACGCGAGCCGTGGTATGCGGGACTCGCCGACGTCGTGGTCCCGTCGCAGAGCACGGGCACGATGGCGCCTGTGCTGGACTCGGTCACGGGGGTGCCGCCGGAAACCCTGGTTATCTGGGCCACCAGTGACTCTGGCAGCTATCCCGTGTACATCGGCCCAGATCTGCTGGAGGGCCATCACTTCTGGCCACCGTCGGTGCCCGGCCGCCGCTTCCTGGTCACGGATGGCAACGCCGGCCGTCACTACGGGCACACGCTCCAGCCGCTGGACGGCCGGGTGGCGATCATGCCCGGGGAGCAGTCGAAGACCATCGCCCACGCCGAAATCGTCTGGACTGAGCTAGTCCGGGCGGGGATGACGAGAGACGACGTGGTGGTGGCCCTGGGCGGCGGCGTAATTGGTGATCTGGCCGGGTTTTGCGCTGCCACCTACCAGCGCGGCGTGCGATATGTCCAGGTCCCGACTACATTGGTGGCGCAAGTCGACTCGGCCTACGGCGGAAAAACCGGCGTCGATCTGTTGGAGGCCAAGAACTATGTCGGTGCCTACCATCAGCCCTCGGCCGTGCTGGCGGACACACGGACCCTGGCCAGCCTGCCGAAGCCCGAACTGGCCGCCGGTTATGCCGAGGTCGTGAAGACCGCGCTGATCGCCGGCGGCGATCTTTGGGAGCGCGTGCGCGCAGGCGCCGATCCCACCACCCCCGGGGTGATCGCGGCCTGCGCGCTGACCAAGCTGAGGATCGTGGCTAAGGACGAGCGCGACGGCGGCCTGCGGCAGGTGCTCAACCTCGGCCACACTGTCGGCCACGCGATCGAGACGAGCACGGGCTACGCTCGCTACCGGCACGGCGAGGCAGTCGCACTCGGGTTGTTGGCGGCGCTTCGGCTCTCCGGCCAGCGCGAGCTGCGAGACGAGGTGCTCGGCCTGCTCTCACAGCGGGGGCTGCCGACCAAGCTCGAGGATGCCGATCCAGACGCCGTCGTGATGGCCACGGCACGGGACAAGAAGCGACTCGGGGAGGGACCGGTCCCGTTTGTGTTGCTCGACGGTCCGGGTCAGGCGCAGCCCGGGTGTCCGGTGCCTGCTCGCGATCTGATCGCCGCCGTGCGAGAGTTGGCCTCAGGATGATCGAGACCACTCACAACCGCATCGAGATCATGCACGGCGTCAACCTCGACCAGCTCGGCCGTCGTGACCCCGAGCAGTACGGCCGGCTCACGTTCGACGAGCTCGAGCGGCACGTCGCCGACGCTGCCTCGCACCTGGGGCTCGAGACGAGGTTCTTTCAGAGCAACCATGAGGGCGCGTTCGTCGAGCATCTGCACCGGCTGGAGGGCCTAGCCGACGGGTTGATTCTGAATCCCGGAGCCTGGACGCACTACTCC
>CAXMLR010000142.1:0-7437 GCA_964194275.1 uncultured Solirubrobacterales bacterium | reverse complement strand
CCGCCGTGCGCGGACCGGTGAGGCCGCTCAAGCCGTAGATGAACATCCCGAACGCGATGATGTACAGGACATCGATGAAGTTCTGGTACTGCAGGAAGATCGTCCCCAGCGAGCTCACGGCTGCTTGACCTCCTCGGCCGCGTCCTCGGTCTTGGGCGGGTCCTTGCGCTTGAACATGCCGAGCATCCGGTCGGTGACCAGGAAGCCACCGATCACGTTGATCGTGCCGAACGCCACCGCGATCACCAGCAGCACCTTCTCGAGCACGCCGCTGGATTCCGAGACCAGCAGCAGGCCGCCGAGCACGACGATGCCATGAATCGCGTTGGTGCCGGACATCAGCGGCGTATGCAGCGTGTTGGGCACCTTCGAGATCACCGCGAACCCGATGAACCCGGAGAGCACCAGCACGGCGATGTCGATTACCAGCCTGTCCATCGTCAGTCTCCCGAGCTAGGTGGTGGCCGAGGCCGCAGCTTTGGCGCCTTCGTGGACGATCTCTCCCCCGCGAGTGATGCACGCCCCGGCGATCACCTCATCGTCGAAATCGAGGCTCAGCTCACCCTCGTCGGAGAGCATCAGCCCGAGCAGCGCCGAGATGTTCCGCGCGTACAGCTGCGAGGCGTGCTCGGCCATCGTCGAGGGAACGTTCAGCGGCGCGAGGATCTTGACGTCGTGGCGGAGGATCGACTCACCCGGCTCTGAGAGCTCGCAGTTGCCGCCGCTCTCGGCCGCGAGATCGACGATCACCGAGCCCGGCTTCATCAGCTTGACCGCCGCCTCGGTGACCAGGATCGGTGCCTTGCGACCGGGCACCGCGGCAGTCGTGATAACCACGTCGACCTTGCCGATCGCCTCCGCCATCAGCTCCTGCTGGCGGCCCTGCTGCTCGGTGCTCAGCTCCTTGGCATAACCGCCGGCGCCTTCGAGGTCGCCGCCGAGATCGAATTCCAGGAAGTGGGCGCCGAGTGACTCGACCTGCTCCTTGACCGCGGCGCGGACGTCGAACCCTTGGACAACCGCCCCGAGCCGGCGCGCGGTGGCGATCGCCTGCAGCCCGGCCACTCCCGCTCCGAGCACCAGCACGGTGGCGGGGCGGATCGTGCCCGCGGCGGTCATCAACATCGGATAGAAGCGGCCGAGCTCCTGGGCGCCGATCAGCGCCGCACGGTAGCCGCCGATATTGGCCTGCGAGGACAGCGCGTCCATCGACTGCGCACGGCTGATCCGCGGGATCGCCTCCATGGCGAAGCTGGTCACGCCGGAGCGAGCGAGCGCCTGCACACCCTCGCCGTTGCTCAGCGGCTGTAGAAAGCCGACCAGCACGCCGTCGGACTTCAGCCGACCCACCTCCTCGGCGCTCGGAGGCGCGACCTTGACCACCACATCGGCGCCGTAGACCGCGGCCGCGTCGTCGACCAGCTTGGCCCCCGCCTCCTCGTAGACACCATCGGGGATCAGCGCACCGGCGCCGGCGTCCCGCTGCACGACGACCTCATGTCCCTGCCCGGAGAGCTTGCCCACGACGTCGGGGACGAGGGCGACGCGCCGCTCGCCCTCTGCCGTCTCCTTTGGAACTCCGATCTGCATCCGCGGCGCGAGAGGCTATCGGGTGAGTGGCGATCACGTCCTGCGCCGGGTTAGGGTAGTCCCACGGGCGCGAACACCAGCGCGCTCAGCAGCCCAGCGTCGGCGGCCAGGTGCGAGAGCATGCGCGCGGCGCCCGGCGACCGGGCGCCGGACGAGGACCCACGGGCATGGGTCCCGTGGGACCTCGCACGAGCGTTGGCTGCGGACGTCCCGGAAGCCAAGGCGCTGAAGGCGCCCCCGAGGCTCGCCGCGCGCCCGCGGCCGTGCCGGGAACGTGGGACCGGCGCGATCGGCAGCGCCCGGCGCTGGAGCGCCATCAGCGCCTGGGCGGTGACCCACACCGGCGTATGATCGGCCGAACGGGAGTAGCGCACGTGACCGTCTGGGGCTACCAGCGAGCCGAGAAACCTCAGCGGCGAGCCCGCGCCGCGGCGATGCAGCGAGCCCGGATCGACGCCGGCGGCCAGCAGTCCCTGAATCGCCCACGCGCTCGACTGGGCGTTCGACTCGCCGCCCGGCTGGGCCGGGAAACCGCCGTCCAGGCTCTGCTGACGCCGCAGGAACCTCACCGCCCGCCCCGCTACGGGCGCGCGGCGACCGAGTGCCTCCAGCGCGGCGCCGGTGTCATCGACGTCACTGCCGCCGCCAGCGCCGGCAAAGCTGAATCCGCCGTCGCGGTTCTGCTGACGGGCCAGCCACGCCAGCGTGTGCGGAGCAGGGGCGATGCCGTCGGCGCGCAGCGCCAACACGGCGAACGCGGTCAGGTTGACCTGCTCGGACACCGACCCGTCGCCTCGGACCGAGCTCTGCAGGCGGGCCACCAGGTTGCGCCCGCCGAAGTCCTGAGCTGACAGGCCGGCGGCGCGGGCTACCAGGATCGTGCGCTCGAGCGCCCCGATGTCAGCGTACGAGTCCCCCCCCGCGCGGATGTAGGCGAGCAGGCTGTGGCCGCCGGGTTGGAGATCGAGTGGGTTGTGGCCGGCAGCCGCCAGCCCGAGCGCTGCCCAGCCCGAGTAGAGCTCCGAGGAAGAGCTTCCGGGCGAGGCGCCGAAGCCGCCGTCCTGATGCTGGGCGGCGAGCAGGTAGCCGGCCGGAGTGCTCGCGGCCCGCGCGGGCGTGGGAGCGCCCACACCGCCCACTGCTGCGACGCAGACCACGACCAGCGCCGGTCGCACGGCGCCGTCGAAGGTGCGCCACGCAACCTGTAGCCGCTGGGCAAAGCGCACGATCGAGCGCGTCAGCGCGGGCCCGAAGGCAAGCGCGAACACGACGCAGCCACCCGCATGGATGAAGTCAAACGCGGTTCCGCGGCCAACATACACGCCGAGCTGCGCGGCACTGTGATCGCTGAACGTCACCCAGTCCCCGACGTCCTGAACGGCCGCGAACCCGTACCCGACCACGCCGCATACCAGCGCCAGCGGCCAGCGGCCGATCCGGCGGCCGCTGCCGTGGGCGAGCAGTGCCCCGAGCACCCCGACCACTCCCCAGGCGGCCATCTGCCACGGTGTCCAGGGGCCCTGGCCGAAGAAGAAGTTCGAGGTCAGTCCGGCCAGCGCTCCGACCACGAACCCGGGGGCACCCCCGAGCGCGTAGCCCGCGATCAGCACGATGTCGGTGGTCGGCTTGACGTTCGGTACCGCGGCGAAGGCGATCCGTCCGAGCGCCGCCAACGCGGCCAGCGTGCCGACCAGCGCGACGATCCTCGCGTCCGGCCGGGTGCGCTCGTACCACGCAAATCCTCCCGCCAGCGCCAGACCCAAGATAGTGAATGCTCCGATCTGCCAGCTCACACCGCCACCTCCACTCGCTTGATCAGCCCGACCCCATCGTCGGGGCGCATGACGCGTCCGGCGCCGCCGAGGATCCGGGCCGTCTCGGTGGCGAAGTAGTTGCCTCCGCTCAGCACCTCGGCGGCCGGCCCGTCGGCGATCGGCGCGCCGTCGGCCAGCAGCACCACCCGCTCGGCGAAGGCGGCGACGAATTCAGCGTCGTGGGTGGCCACGAGGACGGCTAGCTGCAGACCGCGCAGCAGCACCGCCAGCGCCTCCTTGGCGCCGCGGTCCATCCCGCGCGTCGGCTCGTCCAGACACACCACGCTCGCTGGCTCGCCGCCGGCGTTCTCGTCGAGGACGATAGCCAGGGCCAGGCGCTGCTTCTCGCCCCCCGAGAGATCGCGCGGGTGGCGCTCGGCCCAGGCGTCCCCTCCGAGCCCGACCGTGGCCAGCGCCACCGCCGAGGCCTCGTCGCCGACGCGCTCGTGAATCAGGTAGTCGGTCGGGTTCTGGAGCAGCAGCGCGACCCGGCCGGCCGGCAGCACCCGGCCGCGGGTGGGTTTCATCAACCCGGCGCCGTGGCGCAGCAGCGTCGATTTTCCCGCGCCGTTTCGCCCCATCAGGGCGACCCGTTCGCCGGGCTCGATCCGCACGGTGACTCCACGGAGGATCGTCGGCCCGCTCGGAAGCTCGTGCCAGACCCGCTCGAAGGACAGGGCCGCGGTCGGTTTCTCGCGCGCGCGGCGGCGAGGCCGCTGGACGTCCCGCTGCGCGGCGCCCGGATCGGGCGCCTCGGGCAGCAGCCCTCGTTCGCGCAGCGCAGCCCGTGCGGCCTTGACCCCGGGCACCGGGGACAGCCCGAGGCCGTGGAGCAAGCGCGCGCCCGGCGTGGCCAGCTCGGGCGCGGCGTCGACCGCCCACCGCAGGAACGCGGTCGGGCTGCCGTCGAAAGCAATCCGCCCGGCGATCATCGCGACCGCGCGGTCGGCCGCGGCCAGACACCGTTCGAGCCGGTGCTCGGACACCAGCACGGTGGTGTCCGAGTCCTCGTTCAGGCGCCGCAGCAGCCCGATCAGCTCGTCCCCGGCCACCGGATCCAGCTGCGAGGTGGGCTCGTCGAGCACGACCAGCTGCGGCCGCCCCGCCAGGGCGGCGCCGAGGGCCACGCGCTGGAGCTCCCCGCCGGAGAGCTCCGAGGTTGAGCGGTCGAGCAGGTGGGCGATCCCGAGTGCCAGCGCCGCCTCTTCGACCCCGCGCGCCACGGCGCCGGCCGGCTCGCCGCGGTTTTCGAGCGGGAAGGCCAGCTCGGCCCGCGCCGTGCCCATCACGATCTGCGTCTCGGGATCCTGGAACAGCGTGCCCACCGCGCGGGCCAGCTCCCCGGGCCCGTGGTCGTGGGTGTCCATTCCGGCCACCGTCACCCGACCGGAGAACTCACCGCCGTGAAAGTGCGGCACCAGTCCGCTGGCGGTTCGGAGCAGACTCGACTTTCCCGATCCGGAGGCGCCGGCGACGACGACGAGCTCTCCGGGATCGAGCGTAAGCGAGACGTCGCTGAGGGCGGCCGCGGAGCCACCCGGATAGCTGTAGCTGACCCGCTCGAGCTCGAGCACGCTCATCCGTCGATCCCCCGGCGGTCGGCGAACGGACCCAGGGCAAGGAGCGGCAGGGCGAGCGCGACCGCGATCACCCCGGCGTCGATCGGCGCGTGGAGCGTCGGATAGGCCTGCAACGGGGCGAGCCCGCCGATGCGGGCGCCGAGCGCCAGGGCCAGGAGGGCCGCCGCGCCGGCGCCGAACGCGAGGTCGTGGCGGCTGTAGGGGCGGCGCACCCGCGGTGGGCGGCGGGCGGTACCGTAGCCGCGCACCTCCAATGCCGCCGCGACATCGAGTGCGCGGTCGAGCACGCCGGCGCTGGCCGCGTGCATCAGTGCCACGCGTGAGGGCGGCGCCCCCGGCCGGCACCGCTGGGCCTCGGCCAGGCGGTGGGAATCGCGCAGCAGCATCGGCACCATCCGGGTGGCCAGGGTCGCGGTCAACGCCGAGCGAAACGACACGCGGCGAAACAGCCGCAGCACCTCGTCCGGATCGATCGCCGCGGTGTAGAGCGCGCCGCATAGGATCAGGGCGACCGCGCGCAGCCCGAGGACGGCCCCGTAGACGGTCGCCTCCAGGGTGACGTCGGTGTGCCCGAGCAGCGGGAGGTCGCCGAGGCGCAGGATCACCGTCAGTCCGTCGCGAGTGACGACTGCGTTGACGAGCACGATCAGCAACGCCAGCGGCACCGAAAGCACAAGCGCACGCCGGATCTGCGGCCACACCTGCGACGCGATCGCGGCTCCGAGCAGCGCCGCGATCACGCCGGCCAGGGCGAGCGGGTGCGAGAGCAGCAGCGCGGCGCCGGCGAGAGCGAGGCAGTAGAGGCAGCCCGCGCCGGCCCGCGCGGTGTGCAGGGGCGTGCGCCGGCGGCGGTAGCTCACGCGCCTCCCTGGACCGGCACGGGAACGTCAGCGCCGCCCTGGACCGCGAGCGCAAAATGGTCACGCAGCCGCGCCGGGGTGAGGGCTCCGGCGGCCGCGCTCACGCCCACCGCGTCGGTCCCGGTGATCAGCCACACCGGGGCTGAGACGTTGTCCCGAGTGCTCGCCACCAATCCGGCGCCCGCGCCCAGGGTCCGCGCGACGTGTCCGGCCGGGTCGAGCAGTTGCAGCGAGCTGCCCGTGGGCCCCGCGAACCGGGCGTACACGCCGCTGCGGGCAGGGCCGCGGGCGATCAGGGCGGCGGCGATCAGCGCGTGGACCTGTGACCAGGTGCCGACCACGACGCCCAGCGAATCCGTGCCCGAACCGGTCCCGAGCAGCTGGCTGGCCACCGGGATCCCGACGGCCTTCAGCGCCGAAGCGACCCGCGCGCAGGCGGTGCTCGCTCCCGGCGCGCACTCGATTACGGTGGGCAACCGCTTGCCTGCGATTCCATGCACAAACGGCTCGGGAAACGAGCCGACGACCGCCGGCACCGTGTCCGTGACCGACCAGTCGTGCAGATCCCACCAGATCCGGTCCCCACGGTGAACGCTGGTGCTCGCGGCGCCTTGGGCGGCCTCGATCCCGTTGACGTAGTAGAACCAGTCGCGGTGCGAGGCGTCGGCGCCACGACCCGCAATCGACTGGACGAAGCCGCCGCCGTAGCGCGTCTGGACCTGGAACGAACGCTCCAGCATCCGCATCACCGTTTCCGATCCCGGCACGTGCTGCTCGGTGACGACCCCGAGGGGGTGCTGGCCGAATGCGCGCGTGACGGTCAGGCTGACCTGACCGCTGCCGGCGCCGGGTCCGAGCCCGCACCCCGCGATCGTTGCCGCCGCCGCCAGGCTCGCCAGCCACACGCGCGCGCGCCTCACCGCACCTGCACCTCGAGCGCGAATGACGGCACCAGCCCGGATTTCACGGCGGTGATCGCGTAGCGGCCGGGTTGCCCCGGCGCGGTCAGGGTGGCAAGCCCGCCGGCGCCGCTGGTCACGGCCTCGCCGCCCAGGCGAACCGTGGCACCGCGCACCGGGCGCGCGCGCCCATTGTCGTCGTAGCCCAGCACGGTCACCGTGAACGGGGCTCCCGCTGCCGGTGCGGCTGCAGATGGCTTGAGCGCAAGCGTGTGCTGGCACGCTGTCGCGCGCAGGCACCAGAACCACAGCAGCCTGGTGCCGCTTCGCAGGCGTTGGGCGGGGTCGCCGGCACCGAACGACGAGGAAACGTTCCCAACCTTGTACTCCCAGCCGGCGAACCCGTGGTTCTGCTCGGAGCGGACCTGGCGGACGAACAGCAACGTCGGGTCGCACCCACCGGCATCGGTGACCCGGGTCGGGAGCCCGGAAGCCAGCAGCCCTGCCAGCGGCGTGCCAGCGGATACCGGGCAGCGGCGCCGGCCGACCGTGATCGTGCGGCCATACGGTCGGACGACGCGGGGCGCCAACAGCGTTCGGGTCCGCCCGACCACCATCAGCTCGACGGTCGGGCTGGCCCGGGATTGGCTGACGTTCGACCCGTGGGCCGGCGAGCCAACCGCCGGTGCGGCAG
>CAXMLR010000141.1:0-2424 GCA_964194275.1 uncultured Solirubrobacterales bacterium | reverse complement strand
ACGAAACACAGCGAATCGGACAGAACCCTCCGCTGATAGTGACGATCGCGACATCGTCAAGCACCGTTGTTGTCGACTCACTTGTCTGCTCGCGCAAGGTCGGAGGCTACCCTTGACGCGAACTTGCTAGCCGCACGGTTCGGCGACCGGGTGGGCTGTCAGTCGTGGGGCGCGATAACCAGCAGCGTGGCGTCGTCGCGTAGAGCGTCAGGGGACGCTCCTATCACTGCGTCTTGCAGTCCGCGCACGGTCCCAGCGGCCGACCGGGGCCCCAGCTCGGTGAGGATCGCGCGCAGGCCATCCTCGCCGATTCGACCGCCATCGGCCGTCCGACGCTCGCTGACGCCGTCGGAGTACAGCACGAGCCGCTCCCCGGGCCCCACCGAAGCGGTGAGTACCGGGAACGTGCGCTCGGTGAACCGGATCCCGAGCGGATACGTGCGCTCGCCTTCGAGCTCCTCGACACGCCCATCGGCGCGCACGATCAACGGTGTGGGATGGCCGCAGTTGATCCAGCGCAGCCGATGCTCGCCGGCGTCCCAGGACCCCAGCACCGCCGTCAAGTACAGCTGCAGATCGAGCGCCAAGATCGCCTCGTCGGCCAGCCGCGCGGCTTTCTGCAGCCCAGCGCCGGCGCGGCGCGCGGCCCGCAGCGCACCGATCGCCAGTGATGAAAGCGCGGCGGCCGAATTGCCCTTGCCGGTCGCGTCAGCGACGACCAGCCACAGCCCATCCGCGTTGGCGGCGTAGTCAAAGAAGTCACCGCCGACGTCATACCCCGGCAGCACACCCCCCGCGACGTCCGCCCGATTGACGCGCGCAAGCCGTGGCGGCAGCAGGTTCTGCTGAATCTCGGCGGCTGGCTGCGTGTCTTTGCGCCGGCGGACGGCATGCAGTGCGTCGGTGTAGCCGGAGGCCAACTCCAGCTCCAACGCGGCTTGGCCCGCAAATGTCTCGAGATCGACCGCCGGTCGGTCACGGGCGAGCAAAAAGCCCATCACGCGATCGCGCACCATCATCGGCCACAGCGTGCTCGGTCCCACGCGATCGGCCACCAGCCTCCGCAACTGCGGTAGAGCCTCCGGGATGACCTCTGGCCCAACGCCGACGGGCGCATGGATCCGCTCGGGAAAACTTTCAACGTCGCCGGCTAGGCGCAGGGCGAACGATCCCTCCACATCGAACAGATACGCCGCGACCGGACAGCCCGCCTGCGCAGAGGCGGCCTCGACGACTCGCTCCGGTACCAGATGCGGAAACGACGCACCCAGCAGCTCCCCAGCCTGGAACTCGCCACTCATCATCATCGCCGGGGAACATACGCCCTCGCCAAGCCAGCCCTCACCGCGCAATCGCCACGCTACGCGAGTCGTGCCCTCCCGGGACACCCTCGTTTGGAAGAAAGGATCTGGTCCGACGGCTCGTCGAGAAGGCGGTGAATGGCTGCGATCTCGGTGTTTTGGATGAGGTCGCAGAGGGAGAGATCGCCAAGGCCGCAAGCGGTGGCCCATTCAGAGAGTCATTCCCCGACTTCAGCATGGAGATCGTCGATCTGATCGCCGAGGATGACAAGGTCGTCGCCCATTTCCTCTGCTCAGGAACACACGAGGGAGAGTGGCAGGGCCGACTGGCGACCGGCAAGCGGTTCGACCGAGTCGACGAGATCTTTATCTTTGATGTATGGATGGGAAGCTCGCCGACTTCACCGCTGTCGAGGACAACCTGACGCGCCCGCGCGGCCTGTGATGAGTAGCCGTCTGGTTGCCATTTCGCGCCGTAAGTCCTCGGCGAGAGTACGCTCAAAGCGTGCCGCCAGCCGCCGTTGACGTCCTGCAGCGACCGATGAACCGTCCTGGGGTTGTTGGAGACTTCTGTCACTGTCAGAGTCGTTTGTCGTCTGGGCGGTGACGTCCGACATGTCCGGTAGGTCCTTGGGCTGGCGGCGGGCTGACTCTCGACTTCTGCGTCGACTGCTTGGCCTGACCGGTAAAGCTCGTGTCGCCCGTCGCCGCCCGAGGACCACCGGCGTGACTTGATAGAAGCGTGGCTTTCGCCTCTCGTGACAGTTGTCCGCCGGAGATCCGCTTCATTCGGCGTCAACCAAACGAAGGGACGGTGCATATGATCGTGATCGGGGCGGACACGCACAAGGATTCGCACGCGTTGGCTGCGGTCGATGAGGGAACCGGCCGGGTGCGCGGCAGCCGCGAGATCAAGGCTGACGAGTCGGGGCATCTGGCCGCGGTCCGGTGGGCGCGCGGCCTGGATGAGGATCGGGTGTGGGCGCTGGAGGACTGCCGGCATGTCTCTCGGCGTCTGGAGCAGGCGCTGGTGGCCGTCGGCGAGCGGGTTGTTCGCGTGGCGCCGCAGCGGATGGGTGCCTCTCGCAAGGGGGAGCGCGAGCCGGGCAAGTCTGATCAGATC
>CAXMLR010000140.1:0-7076 GCA_964194275.1 uncultured Solirubrobacterales bacterium | reverse complement strand
TTCGACTCGACCATCTTCTGCTTCGCGTCGAGCTCGCCGCGTTCGATCCGCTTGGCGAGATCAACCTCCTCCCGGGCGCTCAACAGGCGCACCTTGCCGATGTCCTTGAGGAACAGCTGCAGCGCGTCGGTCGTCCCCTCCGGCTTGAGATCGGGGGGAGCTCTGCGGCGGGTGCGCTTCGCGGGCGCACGCTCGATGTTCAAGCTCGCCGCTGTGGCTGGGTCGATTTCCTCGACCAGCTCGATCTCCCAACGCTCCAGGAAGCCGTGCAGCTCCTCGACGTCGGTTTCGTCGAGGCTGAGCTCGGCCGTGGCGATCGCGATCTCGGCGTACGTGAGCACGCCAACCCTCTGGCCGCGGGCGATCAGACCCTTGACCTCTTCAAGCTCCCGAAGTTCCGCTACTGACATCTGGTCGCGTTCGCGTTCATCCCGCGTCGCTCAAACGGGCTCACGACGGTGCGTGACTTGCCGACGATGTCACCGAGGTCGCCGACTGGCTCGAAAGGCGAGCCGTGGACCGGACATAGACCCCCGATCGGATCGGCTTGGCTTTCCGTGCTGTGTACGCGCGTTTTACACCCCAGACACTTGAAATGCGCCATCGGAGTGCCCCCCTAATCGTACGATCGCGTCAGATACGCGTAGCGGGGATCGCTCGGACCGAGCGGGTCTGCTTTGGTCCGGGTGTTATCCGCTCGCCGGGTGTTCAGACGTCGTTGGGCATCGACCGCCTGCGAGAGCCGCCGTGGCCCGCGATCAAGCTCCCCGCGCCTGCGCACCGCCAAGTCCACTCGCCTCAGGGTCATGGTCTTCAAAGCTTCCCGTCCCTCTATTGAGCTCGCGCGAACCCCGCGCGTTCAATCAGATTGGACGCATCCACCGGGCCGGTGGGATAACGCCGGTAGAACCACGGCACCGGCCCCACAGTCAAAGCCAGTGACTGCCGCCACACGCCTCATGGCGCACGTACGCCGTCGGTGGGCCTCCGGGCTTGGGCTACGGAATCCTGGTCGCAGAGCCAGCTCGTGTTTGACTCTACTCCTGCTGCGGGCGCCCGCATGAATGCCGACCCTCAAGGTCGACTGGATCACATAGACCAAAGCTCTGTCGCGGTTGGGTAGCGGAACGTTGCGACATCGACGTTGTCCTCCGCGCCGATCAGCGGGCGCCGGGGCGCCATCGCTGGGGCGGTCGCCGCCGAGCCGGTCGCTTACTAGCTTCAGACCGGAACGGCCGCCGGGCAGGCCCCTGCCGCCTTCGACGCTCGCCGGCCCGAGCGCTCGGTTCTTACGATGCCCCGGTCAGAGCAGCACAGCCGGATAGGTGCTCGCGGAGTTGATCACAGGTCTCTACTGACCAGCGTTCACTGGTCTGCAAGTCCGCGATCAGAACCTCGGCCCAGCGGACCGTCCGCTCGCTGTCAGGCTCGCCGAACAGCAAGGCATCTGCGGCCTCCAGCAGTTGCTCGCGCTCTCCGGCGTGCAGTTTGGTGGCTCCCTGGTGATCGATCGTGTCGAGCAGCGCCGTGTAGTGGGCGCCCCGAGCGATCATTGGCTCTGCGGTCATCATCGTGGCTCGCACGTTAGCGAGCGCTTCGCACGCGCGGGCGGTCGATCTCGTCGACCACAACAGGCTCGCGTCGACGGTGCCGCTCAACGACTCAGATTCCAGCTAACGCAAACCCCTAGCCGGATCTTGCAACAAGGCGAGCGCCCCGGCCGGGGCCGCGGGCGCTCATAAACGGGTGCGCGCGGCGCCGCGGTCGCCTTAGCGGCTCGCAGGCGTCACAGAGCGCCAGCAGCAGGTCGAGCCTCCGGCTATGGTCGGCTACCACCAACGAGGAGGGATGATCATGGCCTTTGAAGTCGGCGAGCGCGTCGTAGCCGAGTCCGAGTCAACGGACCGTCGACCGCGCCCCGGTGTGATCGAGGAAGTCTTGCGCGGCGATCCGTCGCCGCGCTATCGCATCCGCTGGAACGACGGCCACGAGAGCATCTACACGCCCGCGAGCGGCGCCCTTCGAGCCGAACCACGCCGCAAGCGGCCGCGAAAAGCGCCACCACGGAAGCGCTAACCCAACCTGAGCCGTGACGATCCACGCGTCAGGCACCGACACGGCTCCAGCTACGCAGCCTACGCCCGCAATCCGAGTGCCCGTGCGTGGCGCAGCTGCTCGGTGTAGACGGGCCGGTCGGGTTCGGGTAGGAGGCTCTGGCGAAACGATTGGCGAAACCCAAGGGCCAGCCGCTCTCTCGTCGTCTCCGCAGATCCGGCGAAGGGCTCGACTGCCCGATCGGTCAGGGGTTACCCCGCGCTGGACCCTATTCCCTGCGGGCGGCCGGGGCAATAGGAACCCTGGGCGAAGTCAGCGCTTAGGCGAACGCGGATGGATCGGTCTTACTTTCGCCGACGCCGTGATCTGGGTGATCTCTGAAGTCCAGATCGGGACTGGCGCATTCGTTCCCGGGCGCTACGAAGGGCAGGCCCGACCGACTGGCCGAGTTGACGCCGATTCCTGAAATGGCCGATCAGGCGCGGAATGTAGCTCAGCCACCACCCGATGTCTCGCCGTGGTCGGTCCATGGTTGCCACCGAGCCTACTGCCGCGCCACGGGCAGTAGGGTCAACCTAACCCACTACCGCCACGGACGCGGAGCGGGAGCAGCCACCACTAGCTCGCTTGTCGGCTCGCAGCCTGAGCGATCTGCGAACCGCAGGGCGTGCAGCGGCTGGCTACCGATGCGACCACGGGCGTCGACGGCGCCGGGGTGCGGCGGTAGCTTCCGGGGGTTCCGGGCCGAGCAGGCGCACGCCGATCATCCGTCGGTGGTCATAGACGCGCTCGATCGCGTACCCGGTCAGCTCGAGCTCGGACACGACCGCGGCCGGGAAGTCAATCCCGCTAGCGTGCAGCTCGGCAAAAGCGACGGGCTGCTCGCCGGCGTGGCGCAGTCGCTCGAGCAGTCGCTGTTGCTGGGTGTCAGCGAGTGCCATCGACCGGATTGTCGCCCCTACCGGGCTCGGGGACGCCTCGGAAGGCTGTGCCCGCGCCGGAGCCCAGCGGGCGGCCGCGTATCGGTCACCCGCCTGCATTGCGCGAGCCGCGTGCGCACGGGTTGGGTCTGCTCCCGGCTTGGCGCCCGTGTTCACGACCTGACAACGGGTCTGTAACAGAGATGCGACATCTGCGCAACAGCAGCCGGCGACCCTGTGGGTCGTGGCGACGCTGCCCCCGTTGTATGCGCACCGCCTCGGCCGCGAGCTCGGACCGGACTCGTCGCGAGCAGCGCTGCATGCCACGCTCGCGGGTCCGGTCGATGGTCTCGAAACCGACGCCTGCCTGACGCGGACGGACGGCTGGTCCTGCTGCACGATCCGTGGCTCGGCACCGGTACGACGTTTCGCGGTTGGGCGCACGAGACGGATTGGCACGACCTTGGGCACGCCGGCCTGAGTGACCGTTACGGGGCCGCGACGAGACGCCGATGCTCCTCGACGGGCTGTTGGACGCCGCGCCCGGTGACCTTCCGGTGCAGGTCGAGGTCAAGGCCCACGGCGATCCTGCCCTGGCGCGGGCTACCGCCGCCGCAGTCCGCCGTGTGGCGGGCGCGCGGCCGCCACACGGCCGGCTGGAGGTTCTCTCCTTCCATACGGCCGCGTGCGAGGAGGCCGTGCGCCATGGGATGCCGGCGCGGCTGGTGGCGTGGGCCGACTATGCGCCCGACGCGCTCGCGCGTTGGGCGGCGCTCGCCGGGGTCGGCGGCGTCTGCATCGAACACATCCTCCTTCACCCTGGACTGGTCGACCGCCTTCGGTCGGACGGCCTCAGCGTCACGACAGGGACGGTCAACGACGCCATGCTCGCAGCGCGATCCGCAGCGCTCGGCGTAGATGCGATCACCACCGATCGACCGGCGGCGCTTTACCGCGAGCTTGCCGCGACGCCCTTAGCGGCCTGAGCAGCGCGGCCGTAAGGCGCGGTCAGCCCGCGGCTCGCAACACCACGAGGATCCGCGGGTGGCCGTCGACCTCCAGCCGGTCGACGACCTCGAGCTCGTCGAGGCCGACGATCTCGCGCATCACCACGACGTCGGCAGGGAGACGCGACCCGTAGGTCTCCAGCACGGTCTCGCTGCCCGGCGCCAGCACGCTCGCGAGCGCGCGCAGCAGCGTGATCGGGTCGGTCACCCGGTGCAGGATTCCGAAGCACAACGCAACATCGAAGCGCTCGCCGAGCTCGTGCACGTCCAATGCGTCCGTGCGGCGGTACTCGACCCCGGACGCGATCAGGCCGGCGATCGCCCGGAAGCCGACGCCGCGACTGCTAAAGCATCCAACGCATCACCTCCAGTCGGTCGTCCGCGCGACAGGCGCAACCCAGACGCGGGCGTCCATCGCGATCACCTCACCACGCTACAGACCCGTGCCCGGGAGCCCGAGCCTCGGAGCGCGCCAACGGAGTGGCCGATCAGTCTCGTTCGGCACCGCCCCAACCGAAGGTACCGTTGCGGGCTGCCCCGTCGATGGGCCAGAGCGGGGCTACGTCTTTTTGCCGCTCGCGGCGCCTCCGCCCTCTCGGAGGGCTGGTCTCGCTCGGGTGCTCCAACCGGCAAGCGCCTGAAGCGCACTCCCGGCAGCGGTCGACGCCAACATGATCACGACGACCGCGACCTAACCCAGCCTCCGTGGAACAGGTCCGGCTCAGCGTCAGCGACCGAGTGGGCGTCGGTGTGCGCGGGGTCGCGCCGCCTCGTCCGTGCTGTACCCGTGTGATGTCCTCTTGATCTCGCCGGCCTTCGCCAGCTGCGTCAAGCGGGTAGAGACACTTCCGGGATCGAGGTTCAGGCCCTTAGCGAGATCACCCGCGGTGCTCCCTGGATGCTCGGCGAGGAAGTCAATGATGCTCGCCTCGGTGTCGCCTTGACGGCTGCGCGCGGTTGCGCGCCGATTGCTCGCGCGCCGCGCAGTCGCGCGCCGGACCGAGCGCGCCGGAGCAGCCTTGGGGCGACAACGTGTCGATTCTTCGGTTAGGACCTCAACTCTGAGCATCTCGGGTGCTTCGTTCGTTGAGATGCCGTAGCGGGAGCGTTCTGCCTAGCCGTACGATGGCCCTGAGGGTCCGCGCTGGGGCCGCTCGGACTTGTCGGTCTGCTACAGGCCCGGGCGATTGGCGCGGGATGCTCAGGCGTCGTCGGGCCTCAATTGCCGGCGCGAGCCGCAGTGCCCCGCGCTCACGCGCCAACTTGCCTCGCATGCGCGCTTCTTGATCGCGTTCTGTATGCGTCATCGCCGTAAGCCTTTCCCGCCCCTTAATCGAGCGCCGCGCGGAGGAGAGGGGCTAGAACCCCGAGCGCTCATCGGGTAGAGACGAGGTCACCGAGTTGGTGGGGTAACGCCGGTAGAAGTACACCACCGGCCCCGCAGTCAAAACCAGTAACCCCGGGCCTCTCGCCTCGTGACGCACGATGCGCCGTTGGTGACATTCGGGCTTGGGCTGAGAATTCTGGCCGCAGGGCCAGCGCCACAACTGACAGTACTCCTATCGCGGCACTTGTGTGCGGCAATCCAAAATTCTTCGCGAACCGGGGAGGACTCGACGAGGCGACGCCAGATCAGCCAGATTGGTCGGTTATCCACCTCGGAAAGGAGTACGGTTGTCATGGGCCGTTATCGGCCGCTACTGCTCGAATCTCTCGCGCAGGCCCCGGCGGGCAAGACCTGCCTCTCGCTGACCTCACGGGCCGTTTCGTCCAAAGCGACAGAAACGCCGTTTACAGCAGGACCCGCCCTCACTTGCGGGGGTCCAGGTCGGAGGTCAGCCATGACAATCCTGCAAAACCCGCCACGGAGCGGCGCCGGCCACGCCGGAAAGGGCTGGTACAGGTTCGGCCATGCCGACGAAGCTGTGCGTCACACCGATGCCTGGGAGCACGAAACCTTTGCCGAAGAACAAGCGCGATGGGAACGAACCGATCCAGAGTACGCCCGGATCTGCGAACAGGTCCGACTAGCAAAGAAGGACGGCGAGGAAGCGTCACGGCGCGCTGATCACGCCAAGGCCACATGGGACGCTCGCGTCGCCACACACCGACAGGTGACCGACGATGCCCAGAAGGCACGCCATCGACTGAAGACCGGCCTGACGGCCAGACGCCAGACGGCGAGGTCGCGGGTACTGGCGCTGCGGCGCCAACAGAATCTCCAAAAGCGGGCCGCGGACCCGCACTGATGACTCCGCCCGCGCCTAACAGCAGCCGCAGGCGTCTCCGTGCCACGCGTCGCGCGCTTCGCGCAGCGCAACCGCGCCGATTCCGAGAGCGACGGTGGGGTCAGCCCACCACCATCCGGCGATCGCGTTGGCGAGCAGGCCCACGAGCAGGCCGGCCGACATGTAGGCGCAAAGCATCGTCTGTCGGCTCTCGCTGGTAGTCGCGGACGATCCGAGTCGCTCACCCACCTGCCGCTTCGCAATCGCCAGCGAAGGCATCGTTACCAGCGTGACCACCGAAAGGCCAACTCCGACCCAACTCACCCCGGGATGCTGACCCCCTAAGAGGTCACGGCATGCTTGAACGGCGACGTAGGCAGCTAGGACGACGAAGGAGGCGGCGATCAGCTGCTGGGCGTGACGCTCCGCTCTGAGCGAGCTCGAACGACTGTCGGCGAGCAACCAGAGGACAACAACCCCCGCGCCGGCTTCGATAAAGCTGTCGGCGCCGAAGCCCACCAGCGCTACGGATCCGGCCATCACACCCGCACCAATTGCGACTGCCGCTTCTAGTACATGCCACGCCACACCCAGCTGCGCCAAACGCCGTGCTTTGACGACAAGTCGCTCCCGCTCGGCCGATGGCAAAGCGGCCAGCGTCGGCACCACCGGTAGAACAGGCAACGATGTCTTGATGCCCATTCGGCAACCGTAGCCGCTTGGACTCCCTCGTCCGAGTCACCGTCCTAAGCGCACTCAAGGCGCTTAGCCCGGCCGACTTCGCCAGGGCATCCCGGGCGGTTTGGTAGAACTGGCCGCATGACCCCTTCCACGAACCAGGATCTGGTCCGACGGCTCGTCGAGAA
>CAXMLR010000139.1:0-5259 GCA_964194275.1 uncultured Solirubrobacterales bacterium | reverse complement strand
CCCGACGCGAGCCACAGCGCACGCTCCTCCGGAGTCTCTCCAGCGCGCGAGGCGGGCGCACCAGCTCCTCAGAGTCGCTCGCTCATGCGGCGAGGCGGTGCAGCCAGTCCTGGGTCCATACGGAGATCGCCGACGCACGCCTGTAACGACGCTGCAGCGGATACTCCATTGTGTAGCCGATCGCACCGGTCACCTGCTGGCAGGTCGCACACACGTCGTTGGTCGCCTCGGCCGCGTAGGCGAGTGACGACAGCGAGGCGGGTAGTCCTGTGAGCAGTTGCATCCCGGTCGCTCGCATCGTCGCTTCGCCCAGAAGTTGTTGTACGGCGTCCAGCGTGGAGAGTGACTGGCCGAATGCCCGGCGTAAGGTCACGTGTTCGCGGGTGATCTCCAGCGCCCCTCGGGTGACCCCAGCGAGGTAGCCGGTCGTTGCTGCGCACCACGCGTCGAGCAGCATCGTGGCCTGGTCGCCGGCGATGCTGCCAACCCGTCGTAGCCCGGTGGCGCGATGCACACCAAATGCGTCAATGAACGTGGTTGGCTCCAGGTGGTCGGCTTCGCAGAGCTGTAGCTCGAGCCCGTCGCGGGTGCGCAGCGGCTGTGCTAGGGACAGGCCGGCAACCGGGTGGCGGGCGAGGTCGCCGACCAGGGGGATCGCACCGAGCAGGCGGTCGATCGTCGCCACGGAAGCCAGAACGTAGCCAAGGCGTTCGGCTGCGGGTGCGATCAGCGGGGCGAGGGAGCGGTCCGTGGTGAGCTCGGGCCAGTCAAGTCCCTCGAGTGCGTCGTCGAGCTCTGAGTTGCGGTCGTCGGCGTGGAGCCCGGGCGACCACGGGTCGTCCTTGACGTGCCGTAGCGCCACGCCCTCGATGGAGTCAGCGAAGTTCCGGGCCTCGAAATCCACATGAGGAGTGGGGAGCAATGTTTTGGACATGTGTGCGATCTGTCACTCAGCGGTGGCGGAAGGCGGGGCAGGCTGTTCGACGTCTCCGAAGACGAGGAGGGGTGTGAGACGAGTCGGCGGCAAGGGCTCAATGGGCCGCAAGGCCGAGGCTTCGCCGAGCGATCACCCGGCGCTGGATCTCGGATGCTCCGCCGGCGATGCTCGCGCCGACCGCAGCACGGCGAAGGGCGGCGACCTTTCCCGCGACCCCGTCTTGGACACCGCCGTCAATGAGCGCCTCTGCGCCCAGCACATCCATTCCGAGACGCGAGACGCGCTTGCAGAGCAGCGCCACGGAAAGCTTGCACATCGACGAGACGCCGCTGGCCGGGAGCCCCTGCATCAGCTGCCGGCCGGCCTCGCGGCCGAGCTCACGTGCCGCGTCGAGCTGGCCGCGGACGACGCACAGCTCGGACCGATGTTCGGGACGCTGGGCGACCGCTTCGAGCTCGTCGACCACACGGGCGACGACCCCGACCTTCTCCGAGGTCACGCGCTCGTAGTCCAAGGTGCCCATCAAGACCTTCCAGCCCCCATTCTCATCGCCGACGAGCTGGTCCTCGGGAACGAAGACGTCGTCGAACCAGACCTCGCACAGCAGGCCGCCTCCGAGGGTCGGAAACTCCCGCACCTGGATGCCGGGAACGTCCATTCGACATAGCAGCACTGACAGCCCGCGGTGTGGTCGGACTGCGCCCGGATCGGTCCGAACCGCTAGATAGATCCAGTCGGCCATCTGGGCGCTGGACGTCCAGATCTTGTGACCAGAAACGACATAGCCGCCGTCGCGCTTGACGGCGCGCGTTCGCAGCGCCGCGAGATCGGAGCCCGCACCCGGCTCGGAGAAGCCCTGGCAGAAGACGATCCGACCGGCGGCTACCTCTGGCAAAGTTCGCTCGGTGAGTTCCGCGGAAGCGAAGCGGAGGATCGCGTTGCCGATCGTCTTCACGCCAAGCAGATAGCTGCAGAGCGGCAGCCAGTGGTACCCGAAGCGCTCCTCCACGGCATCTGTGTGCGCCGCCGTCAATCCACCACCGCCGATCGTCTGCGGCCAGTGCAGGCCGATCCAGCCGCCGCGCCCGAGGGCCTCGTAGACCTCTCGGGACTCGCCATCCGACGGCATCCCCTGAAACCGGTTCAGCGGATCGTCCCGCAGCTGTCCCGCGAGCTGCGCGGCAAAATCGTTGGCCTCCTCAGTAACGGTCGTGATGCTCTTCATCTGCACTCTTGGCGAGTCCGTGCCGAAGCCTTCCGGCGCGGATTCATCAACCTCCGTCCGTCCGGGCGCCATATATCGCCTGCAGATGCGACACCCCATCGTAGACGTACGTCCCGCCCTCCCGTGGGCCGTGTCCTGAGGCCTTCAGGCCGCCGAACGGCGCTTCCATCTCGACGTCGTCGCTACGGCGATTGACGTTCACGATCCCCGCCTCGAGGCGCCGCGCGGCTTCCTGCTGCAACCCAAGATCCTGAGTGTAGACGGCGGCGGTCAGGCCGTAGATGGTGTCATTCGCGTCACGCCACGCCGCCTCGGGGTGCTCGAACGTCGCGACCGAGACGACCGGGGCGAAGAGCTCACCCCGCCGGAGGGGGTCATCGTCGGCGAGGTCGGTCAGAAGGGTCGCGGCCATAAAGCCGTCGGGCTGCACGCCGCCGAGTGCGTCCAGTGGACTGGAGGCCAGCAGTCGCGCGCCGCGTGCTAGGGCGTGCGCGACGGCGCTGCGACCGGCTGCTGCCGCGGCTGGCGTGATCAGCGGGCCGAGCGTCGTACGGTCATCAGCGGGGTCGCCGGCGATGAAGCCGGCGAACCGCTCGGACAGGAGGCTGGCGAGCTCGTCGGCGACCTCGGCCTGGACGAGCACGCGACGAGTCGTGGTGCACTTCTGGCCTTGTAGCGAGCCGACCGTCGCCGCAACACAGTTCGCCGCGAGCTCGAGATCGGCGTCGGCGAACACGACGGCCGGGTTGCTGCCGCCCATCTCGAGCGAGTGGGGGATGAGCCGCTGCGCCACCGAAGCCGCGATCGCCCGCCCGGCCGGGGTGGAGCCGGTGAAGGCCACGCCCCGCACGAGCGGGTGCTGGCAAAGCTCGCGCCCGGTCTCCGGGCCGCCGGGCGTGACCTCGACGAGCCCTTCGGGCAGCCCCGCGTCGCGGAGCAGCTCGACCGCTAGGAGTGCGACCCGCGTGGCGAGCTCGGAGGGTTTCCATACGACGCCGTTGCCGACCAGGAGGGCCGGCAGGAGACGCCACATCGGGGTGATCAAGGGGACGTTCCAGGGCGAGATCAGCGCGATGGCGCCGAGTGGGCGCCGGATCACCGTCGCCGCGCCGCGGTGCTCGCCAGCGGGCGGATGGTCGGCGTACCAGCGAGCAGTGGCTACGGTCCCGGCGACCTCGCCGGCGGCCTCGCCGCGCAGCTTGCCGACCTCGGTGACGATCGCGTCGCGCAGCGCCTCCGACCGGCCCTCGAGCGCGTCAGCGAAACGCCGCAGAAGCGCCGCGCGCTCGCTCATTGGCGCATCGGCCCAAGCCCGCTGGGCCGCGTCGACCCCCGCGACGCGGGCAGAGAGCGCGTCGCCGCTGACGGCAGTCTCGCAGTGGACGATCTCGCCAGTGGCGGGATTGCGGCTGATCACCTGGGTGTGGGACCCAGCATCATCCGAGCTGACCACTTTCCGTTCAACGTAACTCACTTCCCTGAAGTACCCACAGACCTATCCGACATTGGCGGGTGCGGCAGATGCCCATCCGGCTGCCGCGGGAAAGATCTCGAGATCAGCCGGCAGCACAACGGTGGCCGGGCCGTCGAGCGCGAGAGCCCACTCCAGGTCCTGCGCGAGGCTCTCAGGTTTGGAGGCGCGCGCCGGGACGCCGAAGGAAGCCATCAGGGCCGCGAAATCGGGCCCGGGCAGGTCCACGGCGTGCGTGTTGCCGTAAGTCCTCCGCTGGTGTGAGCGCAGGATCCCGTAGCCCCCGTCATCGATCAGCAGCAACGCAACCGAGAGGTTGTGCTGACGGGCGCTCGCAAGGTCTGCGAGACCGTAGGAGAAGCCACCATCCCCCACTACCGCGAGGACCGGCGTATGCGGAAGCGCCGCGGCTGCGCCGAGCGCAGCGGGCCAACCGTAGCCGAGACTTCCGGAGCCGAGCGGATAGAGGAAGCGCCGAGGGCTGAGCACGGGAGAGAACGCCGCGGCCCAGTAGGCAAGCGTCGTCATATCCCACGCTTGGGCGCCATCGCGGGGAAGCGCGCTTCCAATCGTGCGGAGCAACTCGGGCTCGAGCGCGCGGGCGTTTTCTTCGAGCCCAGCCTCGATCTCCCGCCGCACGCTGGCCGCGGCCTGCTGTGCCACGCCGTCAGCGCTCCGGGGCTCGACGCACTCCAGGAGCGCCGCGAGGGTTTGGCGGGCATCGCCGACGAGACCTAGTGCGGGGTAGTTCAGGCTGATCCGTTCGGGCGCAGCATCGATTTGAATCAGACGCCCGGAGAAGTGGAGCGCCCAGTGGCCGGTGGTCTCGGCGCCCAGCTCGGTGCCGATGCACAGCACCACATCGGCCTCCGCCAACAAGCGTCGGAAGGCCGGCTCGTCACAGCTGGACCCCACGGCAAGCGGATGGTCGTCCGGCAACGCGCCCTTTCCCATGTAGGTGGTCGCGACCGGGGCCTGCAGTCGCTCGGCCAGCGCGGCGAGCTCATCCCAGGCGCCCGAGCGCAACACGCCGCCACCGGCCCAGAGCACGGGGCGTTGCGCGGCGCTCAGAAGTCGCGCGGCCTCACCAATCGCCTCCGCAGCGGCCACGGGAGACGCCGGCGGGTCGCCGCTCAGTCCCTCGGTCTCTGTGTCTGGCGCAGGCGCCCGCAGGACGTCCACCGGAACCTCGATGAACACGGGACCGCTCGGTGGGGTCTGCGCGCGGCGCCACGCCTCGGCCAGTACATCGGGTAGCAACTCCAGGTTCTGGACCCGCGTGGCCCACTTGACGATCGGCGCGAAGGAGGCGAGCTGGTCGGGGAGCTCGTGGAGGTAGCCGCGCCGGCGACCGACGAGCGAACTTGGGATCTGGCTCGCGATTGCCACCACGGGCGTATGCGCAGCGGCCGCCTCCATCAGAGGCGCGAGACCCATCAGCGCCCCCGGACCGGTAGTGAGCAACAGTGGCGCGGGCTGCCCGCTTACGCGAGCGTAGCCCTCCGCGGCGAAGCCGGCGGTAAGCTCGGTCCTCAGCACCAGCGAGCGGACAGAGCTCGTGCGCAGGCGTTCCCAGATCGACAGGGTGTGCGTGCCTGGAATGCCAAACGCCGCCCGCGCGCCCAG
>CAXMLR010000138.1:0-6917 GCA_964194275.1 uncultured Solirubrobacterales bacterium | reverse complement strand
GCTCCTGGACGTCCGCGAGCGTCCGCACGATTGACCTTTCGATCAGCCTGTCGCAAACTGAATTCATGAGCCATCGCCCCACGGCTGCCGGACGGGCTCGTCTCGACAACGCGGACTCGCATCCGGGTTGGCTGCTCGATGAGGTCGCGAACGCCGGCAGGGAGAACCTCGATCCGCGGCACGTCTCACGGTATGACCTGAAGGAGGATGCCGGCGCGATCGACGAGGTCTGCTTCCTCCAGAAGCTGGGTCTCAGCCATGAGTCGGTGATAGTCGACATCGGATCGGGCACGGGTCAGTTCGCCGTTGCGGTCGCCCCAGCGTGTGCCCGAGTAATCGCCGTGGACGTATCGCCGGTGATGCTGAGCTCGCTGCGGGCCACCCTCGACGCCGCCCGCTTGGCGAACGTCGAGGTTGTCCGGGCGGGCTTTTTGACCTACGAGCACCGGGGCGCGCGCGCCGGCTTCGTCTACTCCCGGTACGCCCTCCATCACCTCCCTGACTTCTGGAAGGCCGTCGCCCTCGAGCGGCTACACCGCATCCTGCGGCCCGGCGGCGTGCTCCGTCTGTGGGATGTGGTCTACAGCTTCCAGCCCGGAGAGGCCACGGATCGCCTCGAGGCGTGGTGCGCCACCGGTGGCTCGGATCGCGAGTCTGACTGGACCCGAGGGGAGCTCGAAGAGCACATCCGAGACGAACACTCGACTTACAGCTGGCTCCTCGAGCCAATGATCGAGCGGAGCGGGTTCAAGATCGAACAGTCCGTGTACTCGCAGGACGGCGTGTTCGCGAAGTACGTGCTCCGAGCAACCTGATCCAACCAAGCCCGCACCTGGGCGTCCGAACACCCCATACTATGAGACGGGGGCTGAACTCCGCTCTCAGGTCGTTTCGCCGAAGAGTTGCCGTGCGATCGTCGCCGTGTCGAAGTACACGCGCTCGCAGACGATGTGATCGCCTTCGGGCGGGAACTCGAAGATCGCACACACGCGGCAGCGGAAGCTGCGACCGGTCGGAGGAATGCCGCGCAACTCGCCCCCGTGTGTGCCCAGCAGGTCGAACTCGGCGATGATCGCGTCATCGGCGACGCGGAGCGTCGTGTTCTCGTTGCGCTGGTCGGGGAACGCCGTGCGCGTGGTCTTGAAGTAGGCGGCGACCTCGTCTGGTCCGTCGTAGACCTCGCCGGTGGGGATGATCTCGTAGCGCGGATGGTCGAAGGTGCCCATCGTCACGTCGAAGTCATGCCTGTTCTCCGATTCCATATGCTCGCGGACGATCGCTAGGCGACGCTCGCGCAGGTTGTGGTTTGGAGCGCGGTCGGGCATGGGAGCGAACGCGGTATTAGCGCGCCAGGCCGTCCCAGCTCCAGCGGGGCATTGCTTCGCCGGGGGCGACTATTGCGTCCACGGGCGAGTACACCAGCACGTCGGCAACCGCCCAGTGCACGTACGCGCGGAGAGCGGTGCGGAACTCGGGAACCTCGGGCAGTCCGGCGTCGTCCATCGCGTTAGTAAAGCAGCGCTCAGCGCTTGCCGAGGTCGCTCATGTCTCCGTTCCCAGCGTGCATGTGCACCACCCCGGACTGAACGCCGCACGACTGCGAGTAGGTCGGGGGCCCGCCCATGCGACCAGGCTACCGAGCGTCGAGTCGACGGTCGAAAACTCTCGCCCAGGCAGCGAGGGAGGGCGCTGTCGGGGCCTAACCGGGTGGCGCTACGGTTTGGCTGATGCGGATCGCGACCTGGAACGTCAACTCGATCAAGCAGCGGCTGCCAAGGTTTCTCCCCTGGTTGGATGAGCGCCAGCCCGACGTGGTGTGCTTGCAGGAGACCAAGCTTGCCGACGAGGGATTCGTCGATCTGTTCGGCGACGAGCTCGCCAACCGCGGCTACACCGCGGCCATGCACGGCGAGGCATCGTGGAATGGGGTGGCGATCCTCTCGCGCGCCGGGGTGGACGACGTGGTACTCGGGCTCCCCGGCGGACCGGGGTTCCCGCATCCGGAGGCGCGCGCGGTATCGGGGACCTGCGACGGAATCCGGGTGACTTCGGTGTATGTGCCCAACGGGCGCTCGCCTGACTCCGAGCACTACCAGTACAAGCTCAACTGGCTCGCGTCGCTGCGGGAACTGGTCGCTGCCGGCCCGGAGGCCACGATCGTGTGCGGCGACATGAACATCGCGCCGGAGGACGACGACGTTTTCGATCCCGAGGCATACCGTGGTCACACTCACGTCACGCCGCCCGAACGGGCGGCGCTGGCCGAGCTGCAGGCGCTCGGCCTGCACGACGTGGTCCGCGACCGCTGGCCGAACGAGCGTGTGTTCTCCTATTGGGACTACCGAGCCGGGATGTTCCACCGGGACCTCGGCATGCGGATCGATCTGATCCTGGCCAGCGCGCCGGTGGCCGACCGGGTCCGCGCAGCCTGGGTGGACCGAAAGGCCCGCAAGGGCAAGGGCCCGAGCGATCACGCTCCCGTGATCGTCGACCTGGACGAGGCGCCTGACGGCGACATCGGCCCGGTCGTGCCGCCGCCCTCGGCCGCGGTGCCCACGCGCGGCTCGGGCAAGTTGCCTCAGTCGCGCTGAGGTGCCGTGGCGTCTGCGCTTATTCGCGTGGGCGGTCTCGATCGCGCGATGGTTGGACGCGCTTGGGCTCTCCGGGCATCTTCGGGTAGTCGGGCGGGTAGGGCATATCGCCCCGGCCCTCGGCGGCGTCGCGCTCGTACATATCCAGCAGCGGCTGCAGCGAGTACGCGGTGTCATCGATCGCGGCGTGGCGATCGCCCACCTCGGCGAAGCGCGCGGGCATCGTTGCCACGGTGAACTGCTCCGGCGCGACCCCGGGAAGCTCATCCCAGCTCAGCGGCGCCGAGACCGGCGCCCCCGGCTTCGGCCGCACGCTGTAGGCCGAGGCGATCGTGCGATCGCGCGCATTCTGGTTGTAGTCGACGAAGATCCGCGGGCCGCGCTCCTCCTTCCACCATTTGGTCGTCACCTGACCAAGGAGGCGACGCTCGAGTTCGCGACCGAACGCGATCGCGGCATGGCGGACGTCGGTGAACGTCCAGCGCGGCTCGACGCGGACGTAGATGTGAACGCCCCGGCCACCCGACGTCTTCGGGAAGCCGGTGTAGCCGAGCTCATCCAACAGGGCGCGCGCCTGCGCCGCCACGCGCGCTGCGTCCGCGAAGTCGGTCCCGGGCTGCGGGTCGAGGTCGAGGCGCAGCTCGTCGGGATGATCGACGTCCTCGCGGCGGACCGGCCACGGGTGAAACGTGATCGTGCCCATCTGGGCTGCCCAGCCGACAGCGGCCAGCTCAGTGGGACAAACCTCTTCAGCGTGACGCCCCGACGGAAACTGGATTCCCGCCGTCTCCACGAAATCCGGTGCTCCCCGCGGAATGCGCTTCTGGTAGAACGCGTCCCCGCCACCTTTCTCGCGGGTGGAGAGGACGATGCCCGGATGCACGCCCTTCGGCCAGCGCTCGAGCGTCGTCGGACGGCGCTGGAGTGCACGCATTATCCCGTCACCCACGGCAAGGTAGTACTCGACTATGTCGAGCTTGGTGACGGCGGCTGAGCGCTCGGTCGCCGGGAAAATCACGCGCTCAGGGTTGGACACGCGCAAATCACGGCCGCCGGCGTCGACAACGATCGCCTCAGACGCGGCCATACCCGGAAGTTCTACGCAACGCCGCCCCTGCAACAGCGCAAAAGGAGAAGCTGGCCTCTCCGACCCAACAGGTCAGCCCCACGAATCGCATACTCCGAGCTTAGACCGTGTCCTGAACTGCCCGACAAGTCGTACGCGAGGCCAAGCGACTCCCCGATGAGCGACATCGCCCAAGAAAGCGATGAGAAGGGAGAACTGGGCTGCTACGAAGCGGTGCTGAGCGGCACGCCGCCGAATCCCAGCTCATTGCCGTCGGGGTCGCGGTAGAGGACCTTGCGTACGCCGTTGGAGTAGGTGAGGCACTCGTCGGCCTCAAGCCCGCGGGCGGCCACCGCGGCCACGTATGCATCGAGATCGTCAACGAAGATCGTCACCACGGAGCTGCCCGCGCCATCGGCGTGCTCCACGACGTAGACCGATCGCTCTTCGGCCAGCGTCCGCACCGCCTCAGTGGCGTGAGGCAGGAACGTCGGCTCGCCAACCAACCGCTCGTACCACGGCCGGGCCGCTTCGAACTCTCGCACGCGCAGACCCGCGAAGAGGTGCAACGACATCACCGCGAGTCTAGGTCACGCGGCTGGGAGCCACCCACAACCCTCGATGCCCTCGCGCTCATGGGAAACGCCCTCCGACCGATCAGGTTGGGAGGGCGCCGCGATTGATTGAGACCGTCGCCCTTGATCGCACCGCGGTGCCTGCTACCTCAGTGATGACGGGCGTCCCGCCTGGCGATGGCGCGGAAGCAGCCCGTGAGGTGAACTCGAGCGCCGCCGCGCGCATGAGCGACGCCCTTCGGGTGCGAGCAGTACCTCGGCGACCTGAGGGGGGTAAGCTCCCGGCCGTGGAGGTACGAGTGATTTTCCTCCCCGGTGGCGTAATGCCTGCCGAGCTCGCGTACGAGGCGCTGCTCGAAGCCCTGGGCGACGACATCACGGCGGTCGCCAAGGAACTCGAGATCTACGCCGAGTCTGCGCCGCCGCCTGGTTACTCGCTTCAGAACGAGATTGACGGCATTCTGCACGCTGCGCAAAGTGCCAATTTTGAACGCTTCCACCTGGTCGGTTACTCGGGTGGCGGCGCGTCGAGCCTTGCTTTTGCCGCGAGCCATCCCGAGCGCCTGCTCAGTCTCGCGCTGCTCGAGCCAGCCTGGATGGGCAACGATGGGCTCAGCCCTGAGGAACACACGGTCTGGCGTGAGTTCGACCGGATCGCGAAGCTCCCACCTGATCAACTGATGCCAGCTTTTATCGCAAACCAACTCGCCCCCGGTGTCGTGCCGCCGCCTCCACCGCCGGGCCCGCCACCCCCGTGGATGACGACCCGGCCCGCAGGGCTCCGTACGTTCATGGCCACGTTTAGATCCTCGAGCCTCGACCTCGACCGTCTCCGAGCCTTTAGAGCACCTGTCTACTTCGCGGTCGGTGGTCGAAGTAACCCGGACTACTACGGTCGGATGGCTGAGCGGGCACGCGCGATCTTTCCAAACTTCACACTTGATGTCTTCGAGGAGCGCCACCATTTCGATCCACCGCACCGGATCGAGCCAGAACGCATGGCGCTCGCGCTGCGTGCCCACTGGGCGCGGACGAGCGACTAACGTGCCGGCTGCCACGCGAGCGTCGTCGACGACCCGATTGCCTGCCAAGCGCGGGAGGCGAACTCCCGCATTGCGTTTCAGCGCGACGGTCCGCGGCTCCGTGACTTTCCCCCCAGGAAGCTGCGTATGAGTAGATTTGATCCGGGAGGCAGCAGGTTTCCGCGGCGCGAGTGAATGGCGTGGAGTTGTACTACGAGTTGGCCGTCGAGGATGAATGCCCGGCCGATCGTTGGCCTGTCATGACGAGGAGCGCGGCATGGTGAGCAGCTCGTGGCACGCGTTCGAGCGCGCTGGGTGGGACGCGTGCGCCGATCCGTATCACCGGTTCTTTGCGCCGATCAGCGAAGGTCTGGCTCCCACGCTACTTAGGTGGGCGCGCGTCGGGGCGGGAACGGATGTCCTAGATCTCTGCTGTGGGCCCGGTTACGTCGCGGGGGCGGCGGTCGCGCTGGGGGCTCGCTCGCTAGGCGTCGACATTTCGCCCGGGATGGTTGACCTCGCGCGGCGGCTCGTGCCGGAGGGCGAATTCGCAATCGCCGACGCCCAGGAGCTCCCGTGTCCCGCGGGGTCCTTCGACGCAGTTGTGTGCAACTTCGGTCTGCACCACCTGCAGCGAGCGGATCGCGCGGTCAGTGAATGCGGTCGCGTGCTGCGCGTCGGTGGACGGTTCGTGACGAGCGTTTGGGACGAGGACGTCAATGACCTCGCGATTGTCCCCGACGCTGTCTACGCCGAAGCGGTGGCACCCGCGGAGATTCCGGCCCCACCGCCTCAGCCGTCGTATCTGGACGACGAAGACGTCGCGACGCTGCTCGCCGGATCGGATCTGACACTCGTCAACAGAGACGTTGTGGAGTCGTCGCCGGTCTACGGCTCGGCCGATCAACTATGGGACGGCTGGCTCGCGGCTGCGATCAGAACCGGCCCCGTGCTCGCCGCCCAAGACCGTCAGACTCGCCAGCGCGCACGCGAGGTCTTCGACCGCGCGGCATCCAAGCTGGCCGCGCCGGACGGCAGCATGCGAGTCCGCATCCGCGTCGTCGTGTTGATCGCCGAGAAGCGCGCTGCGCGCTGATGCATGCTCGTCGAGTGTGGGCTTTCGCAACTGCTGAGCCGGCTAGAGGGACATGAAATTACGAAGAATTCGCACGCGCGATTCGCAACAGGCGGAGTGGCGTCGGCTTCGCCGAGCGATCGTGTTCTTCGTTGGGTGCTTGGCGGTGTTGGTGGCCCTTTACATGATCGGCCTGTATCACTAACGCCACTGTGACCGGGTGCGCCTGTCAGGGCGCCGGCGTGCGAAGCCTTAGCGATGCCCCCGCGGCTCGCTCGCTCTGGGCAGCACGAGCGGACCGGGAGCGATCCCGACAGCCTGCTCGTGGCGCGCGCGCAACGCGGTGATCGGGAGGCGTTTGAGGAGCTTGTGCGTCGCCACTCGGATCGGGTCAGGGGGATCGTTCGGCGGTTGTCTCCGTCTGAAGAGGAGGCAGATGAGGTTACACAGGAGGCGTTCCTGCGTGCCTGGCGCGGGATCGGAGGGTTCAAGGGCGAGGCGCGGTTCTTCACGTGGCTCTGCCGGGTCGCGATCAACGAGACCGAGCGCCGTCGGGGTCGGTGGTTTGCGTCTGACTTCGCGACAGAG
>CAXMLR010000137.1:0-13142 GCA_964194275.1 uncultured Solirubrobacterales bacterium | reverse complement strand
CGAGCGACCCACGCCATAGGGTCTAGAGCGCGAGCCGGATGAGAACGTTGTCGATCCGTGGGTTGCTGAGCGCCAATGCCTGGTCGCCGAGCGCAACGCCGAGGTCGTTGCCGCAGCGCTGCTGCATCGCTTCCGTGAGGATGAAGACGTCGGACCTGACTATCAGGGCGTAGGGGAGATCCGCTGGCTGGTCTGCAAGACCGATGCGTTGGAAGCTGGCGCACAACTGCTTGACGACGCGCTCGTGCGGATGCGCAACTGGCACGTGGCCTTGGTCGGAGCCGAATGCACGCTGCCGGCGATCGGCTGCTACGGCGTTCCAGACACGCTGCCGCACATTCGCGATCTCATCCAAGGCGCAGGTTTCGGACAGCCGACGCGGACAGAGTTCGTGCTCGTCGCCCGCTGCGACACGCTCACCCACCATGACCTAGCCGGCGTCTCGATCGAGCGTACGCTCGGCCTACTCGGCGCGCGCTTCACCCTCTCGCGCGACCAGGCCGAGCTTGGCTTCATCGAAGTCTGCGACCACAGCAGTGCGATGGCTCGGAGCTCGATCGCGGCGCGCTGGGCGGACATTGGCAACCTCGTCGTCAGGCCTGACCGCGATCTAACCTCATCCATGTCGTTGCTCCTCGCAGCCGCGGCAGAGTGGCTCCTGCTGGGTGGTGTTACCCGCCTCGTTGACTATTGGGCAAAGGACGTAGACCCGCCTGAGTGCCTCGCGCGACTTCAGCAGCTCGGATTTCGTCGCCTCGTCGTAAACGAGCGCGGCTTCCGACGATCGCTCTAGCTACTTCGACTCCGCGTGACACGCATCCGATCCACCCCGACACTCGCTCACCCACTGCCGATCCGGCAGTGACCGTCGGACGCGCCGTCGCTCGTGCATCTGAGCAGATCCGGTAGCCACGATCGTGGTCCAGATCGCTTCTGGTTTCACGCAGGCTGAGGTGTATGGGCGGGCGCCGGTTTGGCCCGCTTCTCACTTCTGCTCAGCTTCCACGACGACCCAAACGGCAGTAGCTGTCGCGCTTCCGGCCCCGCGACTGCCGCCGCGCAACAGCAAGGATCAGGGCGACTGGGTCGCGGCTGTTGGCCTGGCGGTCAGGCCCCGGCGCTGCTGCGGTAGGGCAGCCGCGTGCCTACGCCGAGCGCGCGGGCCTTGGCGAGCATCGCCTGGCCGAGCGCGATGTCGGTGATCGACAGTCCCCGGTGCCAGAGGAGGATCTTCTCTCGGTCATGCTCGCGTCCGGGGCGCTCGCCGCAGACGATCTGGCCGAGCTCGGCGTGCAGGCCGGCCTGGGTCAGCCGCCCGGAGTCCACGTGCGCGCGCAGAGCGCCGAGCGGTCCGGCCCCCGCCTGACCCCAATCGTCGACCACCACCTTGTCCATGATGTCGGTCAGCTCGAGCTCGACCGCGCTCATCGTCCCGTAGGGGATGACCAGCGCCCCGGGCGCGATCCACTCGGTGCGCAGCAGCGGCTCGGGCTCGGTCAGGCGGCTCGCCTCCACGATCACGTCCGCCCCGCGCACGCACTCCTCCCACGTGTCGACGGCGCAGACCCGACGGTTGAGATCCTCGCCGAGCCGCCGCGCGAACGCCTCCCGGCTCTGGGCACGGCGCGAGTGGACCCGGATCACGTCGAGGTGGGGGAGCACGTGGCAGAGCAGGCGCACGTTCCAGTAGGCGCTGCCACGGGCACCGATGTGACCGAGGACGCGCGCCCCCCGGCGGGCGAGGTGCTCGGCCCCGATCGCGGTCACCGCCCCGGTCCGCATCTCGGTGATCACGGTGGCATCGATAATCGCCGCCGGGACGCCGGTGGACGGGTGAAGCAGGAGCAGCAGCGCCGGCTCGGACGGAAGGCCGTGGCGGTGGTTCTCGACGAAGTCACCGACCACCTTCACGCCCGCATACTCGGCCGTCACGCCGCGCAGAACGTTGAAGTGTCCGCTCGCCCGCTTCGGGAACAGGTGCGTGCGCGGCTCGAGCACCGTTTCCCCGCGCCCCTGCTGGGCGAGCACGGCGCGGATCGCGGCCAGGATCTCCTCGTCCTCCAGCGCCAGCGCGTCGACGTCGGGACCGCTCAGGTAGGTGATCTCAATCGGGTTCATAGCCGGGCTTCACCTACGCGGGCCAGCAGCTCACCGTTGCGCACGGCCGCGTCGGCCAGGCGCTGCACGTCGGGTCCGAGCGGGCGGTCCTCGCCCAGGGGCGCCACCGACTCGCGGACGAAGCGGTGTGCCGCAGCGGTCCCCCTCCCCAGGCGCGCGGGCGCGGCCAGGTCGATCGCCTGACATGCGACCAGGAGCTCGATCGCTACCAGCAGCTCGAGACGCTGGACCTGATCGCGCAGGCGCAGCGCGGCCTGAGCGGCGCCGGTGCTGTCATCCTCGACCCCGTCGGCGCCGACCGAGGCGTGGATGGCCAGCGGCGCGGCGCGGTGGCGGATCTCAAGGGTGAGGGCCTGCGCGGTCTTGCCCAGCGGCGCCGCGCCCGAGCTGGTGGCGTCGGCGGTCACCAGGCTCGCCGGCAGGCCGCTGAGACGCTCGGTCCTCAGGCGAGCGCTGCGCTCGGTGATCGCGGAGGCCGCCTGGGCGACCCCGATCGCCGTGGCGTCGAGGGCGAGCGCCAGGGCCGGGACGTGGAAGTTGCCGGTACTCAGGACTTCGTCGTCGGCGACGAGCACCAGCGGGTTGTCGGCAGCGCCTTCCAGCTCGGGTCCCAACGCGGCCGCCAGCAGCGCGAGCGCGGTGTGCAGCGAGCCGTGGATCTGGCTGGCACAGCGGAAGCTGAGCGGGTCCTGGAGGTGTCGGGCCGCCCCAACTTGGGTGAGCGTGCCGTCGGCCAACAGCGCCTGTAGGCCGCTCGCCGCCCACGCCTGGCCGGGAGCCGGCCGCGCCGCCACCACCCGCGGGTCAAGCGGGCTGAGGTTGGCGCGAAAGCCCTCCATGGCTAGCGCGGCCGAAACCTGGGCGGCGGACAGCGCCGCCTCCGCGTCCAGCCAGGCCAGCGCGGCGGTGCCGACCGAGACCGCCGAGCTGCTGCACAGAGCCAGCCCGTCCTTGGGCCCGAGCCCGACCGGTCCCAGCCCGGCCCGGCGCAGAGCCTCGCCTCCGGCCAGCCGCTCGCCGCCGTACTCGGCCTCGCCCTCGCCGACCAGGACCAGGCCCATGTGGGCGAGCAGGCACAGGTCGGCGGCACCGATCGAACCGCTGGCGGGGATGATCGGATGCACGCCGGCGTTGAGCAGGTCGGCCAGGCCCTCGGCGACACTTAGGCCGGCCCCGGCGCCGCCGGCGCAGAGACCGTTGAGCCGGACCGCCATCGCCGCGCGACTCAGCTCGCTGGGCAGCGGCGCGCCGACCCCGTTGGCTCGGCCCCGCAACGTACGCAACGAGAAGGCGACGGCCTGGGCGCCGCTCACCGGCTCGACGACGCGCGGGCCAAGACCGGTGGTGACGCCGTAGATCGGCCGGCCTGCCTGCGCCGCCCGGGTCACGACGGAGGCCGCAGCCGCGATCTGCTCCCGGGCGGCGTCGTCGATCGCCACCGGAGCGCCGTCCCGGGCGATCGCTGCCAGCGAGGCGGGCTCGAGTTCACCTCCGGTGATGCAGACCGACATCGTCGCGACGATACTCGGCCGTCGGGCGAGCCGGATTAGAGTGGTCCCCATGCCCAGCCCGCTGGCGCCCCGAGCTACCGCGGCCTCAGAGCCGGTCACGCTGGACGGCGCCACCCTGACCCCAAGGCCGTGGCCCGCGGCTGTCTCTTGGCGAGCTTGCGGACCCGATCGAGGTTGCGCTGCAGGAGCTTTGCCCGCAGCCCTGACTGGCTTCGTCGTGCGGGAGCGCCCTGCTGGACGGCGCGGGGTGGCATGGGCGAAGACGCTGACCAGCGGGCTGCGTTCGCTTCTTTGACGCAGAACAACGAGGGCAGCGTGTCGAGGTGCCGGCGCCTGTGTTCGTCCCGCAGGTGACGCCAGTCGCCGCGGACGAAGATCGGTAAGTCGCCGTCGTGGCCGGCCCGCGCGAAGTGGCGCCACAGGTGCCGCTCGCCGACCGACTGTAGCGCCGTGGAGGCGGCGACCGTACCGCGGTGCCCGTCATCCGGAAGTGCCTGTGGGCTGAGTACGAACATCGGCTTGCGCTTGGCGCAACGGTGTTGCGGGGTCCCGGGTCGGACTCTAGGATCCTTGAACGACCTTCGCAACCCGCTCACCACGAAACGACTCCGCATCCCCGCCCGCCGTGCCTCCGCGTACGGCCGTGGAGAGGACGCTGACGATCCTGCGTCTGATCCACGATCACGGCGCGATGCGCGCCGATGAGCTGGCCGGCGCCGCGCGGCTTCCCGTGAGTACGGTCTACCGCTACCTACGAACGTTGCGCGAATACGGCCTCGTAACGGTGCAGGAGGGTGTCTACGCGCCCGGTTGGGCTCTGGACGGGCCCGCCGGTCCTCGCGTGTCCCGCGTCGAGCTGATCGAGTCAGCGACGCCCGTGCTCCGCGGACTGGTGCAGGCGACCGGTGAGACGGCAGCGCTTTCGGTCCGGGTGGGCACCCACGCGGTGTGCGTTCAGCAGGTCAAGTCCCCCCATTCCATTCGGGTGGCCTTTGAGATCGGTCAGATGTTGCCGCTCCACGCCGGAGCGAGCGAGCGGGTGCTCCTGGCCTACGCGCCCGAACAGGTGGTCCACGCTGTGCTCTCAGGCGAGCTCAGGCAGTACACCAGGAGCACCCCGAACCACTCGAACCTCGCGAGCAAGCTCCGCAGCGCGCGCGCTTCCTGGGTAGCTACATCCCGCGGCGAATTCACTTCAGACGCGATCGCCGTCGCCGCGCCTGTCCTATGCGACGGGGAGATCGTCTGCGCGATCGAGGTGGCGGGGCCAGACCGTCGGTGCGGGCATGACTGGCTAATTGGGACGAAAGAGCTCATTGCTGACGCGGTCCGCGGATTGACCTCGGCGATGGAGAGCCTGCCGCGCGGCGCGCCGGCGCTAGCTCGGTGCGTTGAGCAGAGAGCTGAGAGCGCCGGACCGGACCAGCGCGCGAAGGGGTCCGAGGTCGTTCGGAACCGGGTGACCCGGGGTCGGTGGCCGCACCTGGCGGAGCACGATGTCAACGGCGCGCTGGCAGCCACCGCCGATGTAGGCCGGCGCTCGTAGAGCGAGCGCCCGGGTGGCGACGGCCAGTTCGATCGCGACAAGCTCCTCTCCCAACACGACCATCTCCGACAGCCGGCGGGCGGCCAGAGGCGCCATCGTGGTCCGGTCTTCGATCCCCTGGGCGGCGGTCGAGCTCGCCAGCTCGAACGACACCGGCTGCGCGAGAAGTCTCGCCTCCGCGGTGATCGCCTGGCCGGCGACCGCGAATTCGTTATACCCATCGTCGGCGGGATCGGGACCCGTCGCCAGCCCACCGCGCAGCCCTGAGAACGCGGGTTGCAGCAGCTTCATCATGCGCTCGTTGGCACAGGTCAGCACGGACGCGAGGGCGATCCGCATCAGGTCGAGCGCCGTCGCCAAGGGGAGGATCTCAAAGCTTCCCACCGAGACCATCCGGCGCTCGCCGAGCGCCACGAGCGGATTGCCCTGGGCGGCGTTGAGCTCGATGTCCAGCTGGTGGGCCAGGAAGCCGAACGCGTCGCGGCCGGCCCCGTGGACCTGAGGCAGGCAACGGAAGGTGAGCGGATCCTGGAGGTCTCGCGCCACGCCGGGCTCCCACAGCGTGCTTCCGGCAAGCAGCGAGCGCAGTCGCTCGAGCGTCGCGAGCAGACCCGGGAACGGACGCTGTTCGGCCAGCTCGTGCAGGATGTCGAGGTTCGCGCCGAAGGCCTCGAGCTCGACCGAGCCGACAACGTCAAGTGCGTCCAGCAGGCGTTCGCAATCGCTGACGGCCAGGGCGGCGAGTGCGGTCGAAAAGGCGTTGTTGTCGCACAGAGCCAGCCCTTCACCGGGCGCGAGATCGAAGGCCCCGAACTCCAGGAGCCCGTGCGCGAGGTCCGCGAGTGGCGATAGGTCCGCTTGGCCGATCGAGCCTCGAGTTCGAATCTCCGGATGCTTACCCTCGTTGAGAGCGGTCACGATCAGGTCCACCAATTCGACTCGCACGCCGGCCGGCCCCCGCGCGAACAGGTTCGCCAGGCGCAGCATCGTGGCCCGCACAACATCAACTGCTGCTGGAGGACCCGAGCCGACCCGGCAGTTGAGGATGAGGTTGTGGTTGAAGCGCTTGACGGTGTGTGCCTGCAACGGTGTCCGCTTGTGCGCTCCCACTCCGGTGGTGAGCCCGTAGACACGCTCGCCGCTGGCGAATGCCTCTTCCGCGACCCGACGATGAGCCCTCACCAGTTCTCGAGCGGCCGGCGAGAGCACGACCGGCTCGGCATGGCGAGCCACCCGTTCGAGCTCTGAGAGCGACAACGACCGGCCGTCGATCTCGACTGTCATCGCGTTCGTGTCCGTGAGGTTGCGGCATACACCGGGGCTCGCCTCGACATCGGCGCTGACGGTACATGCACGTGGTCCGCGTCGGGCCGTGGTCCGGGCCCTGAGTTCTCACTGAGCGAGAACCGACGCTTGCGTCGGTAGGTTTGCGCGCGCGACTGTGCAGGGTGGCACGCAACGGCGGCCAACCAGGCGTCAATCCGAAGACGGGAAGGCTGCGATGGCAACAACCGGCGCGTCACAACGGCCGAAGGCTCGGGTGCTCACCTCGGTGAGGGCGCAACGCGGCACGACGCTGCGGTGCAAGGGGTGGAAGCAGGAGACGATCCTCAGGCTGCTGGAAAACAACATGGAGAACGCCGAACACCCAGAGCGCCTGGTCATCTACGGGGGGATCGGCAAGTGTGCCCGCAACTGGGAGTCCTACTGGGCGATTGTGGAAGCCCTGATGCGGCTCGCCAACAATGAGACGCTAGTGGTGCAATCGGGGATGCCGGTGGCCGTGTTCCAAACCCATGACCTGGCCCCCCGCGTGGTGATGGCGTGCACAAACTTTGTGCGTCCCTCGTGGCCGACCTTCTACGAGCTGGCCGATAAGAACCTGACGATGTTCGCGCAGTACACCGCCGCACCGTGGGAGTACATCGGCACGCAGGGGGTCATTCAGGGCACCTACGAGACGCTGCGCTCGATCGCGAGGCTCCACTTTGATGGCTCGTTGGAGGGCCGCCTGCTGCTGACCGCCGGGATGGGCGGGATGGGCGGCAACCAGCCCCGGGCGATGACGATGCTCGGTGGAGTCTCGATCTGCGCTGATGTCGACGAGACAGTGATCGCGCGTCGCATCGACGTGGGGTATTGCGATGTCCTGGCGGACTCGCTCGACCACGCGCTACGCCTCGCCAAAGAGGCGACCGCAGCGAAGCGACCGCTCGGCATCGCTGTCGTCGGAAACGCCGTCGACGTGTTCGAACAGTGTCTTCAACGTGGTGAGCGGCCGGACATCGTGACCGATATGACGCCGGCCCATGATCCACTCGCGTACGTGCCCCAGGGGTTTACGCTCGAACAGGCCGCGGAACTTCGGCGGTCCGCGCGCGACGACTACTTCGCCTTGGCGCGTACCTCGATGGTGCGTCAGCTGACGGTGATGAACGAGTACCACGACGCGGGGGTGCAGGCCTTCGAATACGGCAACCAGATCCGTCGCCAATGCCAGGAGGAGGGGATGGCGGACGCAATGAAGATTCCCGGATTCGTCTCCGCGTACATACGCCCGCTGTTTCTCGAGGGTCGGGGCCCGTTTCGCTGGATCTGCGTATCCGGTGAGTCCGACGACCTTTCGCGGTTGGACGACCTGTGTCTCGAGCTGTTCGCTGATGATGAGCTTGTGACCCGCTGGATCAAGCTCGCCCGGGTCCACGTGCCGATCGAAGGCCTCCCCGCTCGGGTCTGCTATCTCGGTTTCGGTCAGCGGGCTCGGTTTGGCCTGGCCGTTAACGAGCTCATCGAGCGCGGGGAGGTCAGCGGACCGGTGGCGTTCTCCCGTGACAACCTCGACAGCGGCTCGATCATCAATCCGACCTTCGAATCCGAGAACATGCCCGATGGGTCGGACCTGATATCCGATTGGCCGCTGATCAACGGGCTGCTGAACGCCTCGGCAATGTGTGATCTGATCGCGATCCAGGCCAACTACGCCATGGGTGACTCAGTCCAGACCGGAGTGACAATGATTGCGGACGGTACTCCCGAGGCCGGGTTCAGACTGAAGGCGTGCCTCACCGTGGACTCTGGCATCGGCGTCGTGCGTCACGCCCAGGCGGGCTACGCGCGTGCTCGTGAGGTAGCAGAGACACACGACATCGACGTTCCGCTCTGGTGGACCGCCGAGGCAACCTTTGGTCCCGACGACTAGCCTCGCGCTCACCGGGGCAGCCGAGGTCATCACCTGCGCGCAATCTGCCCCCGACCTGGTGGGGCGCATCCTGGGCGCCAGCGTGCTGATCGAGGATGGGCTGATTCGTGCAGTAGGCCGTTTCGACCCGCCCCCCGACGCACGGGAGCTCGACGTAACCGGCAAGGTCGTGATGCCGGGCTTTGTCGACTGCCATACCCACGTGGTGTTTGGTGGGACCCGCGTCGACGAGTACGTCGCCATGGTCGCGGGCGAGGAGCCGCCCGCCGGGGTCCCGGCGGGCATTGCGGGCACGATGGGCGAGACTCGCCGACGGACTGTCGAAGAGCTTTGCACCGAGGCGGCGCCACGATTGGCCGAGATGCTTCGTCACGGCACCACGACGGCCGAGAGCAAGTCGGGGTATGGACTCGATCCGGCCGCGGAGTTGCGCATGCTCGAGGCCAATCGTCAGCTGCAGCGCGGAACTGCGATCACGGTGCTGAGCACCTACCTCGGCGCCCACGCATTTCCTCCCGAATGTGCGCGCGCCACTTACGTCGAGCAGGTGGTGGGTGCGATTCCTGCGGTCGCGGAGCGCGGGCTGGCCGAATTTTGCGATGCCTACTGCGACGACGGTTACTTCACGCTGGCCGAGACTCATCGGATCCTGGCCGCCGGTGCCCGCCACGGCCTGCGTCCCAAGCTTCACCTGGACGCGTATTCCCATACCGGCGCGGCGAAGGTGGCGATCGACGTCGGTGCCGTCAGTGTCGATCACCTCAATTACACCGAGGCTTCAGAGCTCGAGGCGCTCGCCGAGGCCGGCGTCGTGGGTGTTGCGATGCCCTGCCTCGAGTTCGCGGTCCGTCACCCCCGTCCGCTCGACCTACGCGCGGTGGTGAACCGTGGCCTGCGTCTCGCACTGGCGACGGACTTCTGTCCTGGCTGCTGGGTCGCGAGCATGCAGCTGGTTGTGCAGCTGGGTTGCAGGCTCGGCGGGTTGTCGGTGGAGCACGCCCTACGGGCCGCGACGATTGACGCCGCCGCCGCGGTCGGCCTTGATCATGACCGCGGGTCGATCGAGCCGGGAAAGCGTGCCGACGTGCTCGTGCTCAACGTGTCCCGGCACGAGGACCTGGCCTACCGCATCGGTCACAATGCCGTCGACCGGGTGATCAAGGGCGGACACGTGGTCGTCGGAGCGTGTCCATGACACGGACCTATCGTGCCGCCCATCTCCTGCTCGACGAGGGCTGGAGCTCTCCTGGTTATGTGACAGTCGATGGCGCGGGCATGGTCACTGCCGCGGGACCTGAACCACCACCGACGCCCAGCAGAGCAGCGTTGTTGACCGGCTTCGTGGTGCCCGGGCTGCCAAACGTGCACTCTCACGCCCACCAGCGCGGGATGGTCGGGTGGGCTGACCAGCTCACTCCAGGGGCGCATGAGACGCTCTGGAGCTGGCGTGAGCGCATGTACGACCACGTCCTGCAGATCACACCCGACGACCTCGAGTCCCAGGCCGCCCAAGCCTATGTCGAGATGCTGAAGACCGGGTTTACGTCGGTCGGGGAGTTTCACTACGTGCACCACGACCCTGGCGGCCGACCCTATGCGAATCCGGCCGAGATGGCAGAGAAAATCATCTCGGCGGCACGCCGCATCGGGATCGGCCTGACCATCATTCCCGCGCTGTATACCCAGGCGGGCATCGACCGTCCGGCGCAGCCGGCCCAGCGCCGTTTCATCACGAGCGTCGAGGGCTATCTCCAGATCGTCGAGCGGCTCCGCACCCTCACCGCTGATACGTCGGTGCTGGACGTGGCAGTCGCCGCCCACAGCCTTCGAGCGGTCGGCCCCGCCGAGCTCGGAGAGCTGCTCGCTGCCGTGCCGGCGGGCCGGGTCCACATTCACGTCGCCGAGCGAGCCGAGGAGGTGGACGAGATACGCGCCGCGCTGGGCGCTGCCCCGGTGCAGTGGCTGCTGGACGAGGTGGGTCTCGACGAGCGCTGGACGCTAATCCATGCCACCCACATCAGCGCGCCGGAGCGCGAAGCCATGGCCCGGGCCGGTGTCGTGGCCGGACTATGCCCGCTGACCGAGGCCAACCTCGGCGATGGACTGTTTGCACTGGCTGATTACCACCGGGGCGGCGGTCGGTGGGCGGTCGGGTCTGACGCCAACCACCTGATCGACGCCGCGGGCGAGTTGCGGATGCTCGAGTACGGGCAGCGTCTACGCCGCGAACGCCGAGACAACGTCACCCGGGACGAGGACGCCAGCGTTGGACGTGTGCTGCTCGCGAGCAGCCTCGCCGGCGGCGCGCACGCGCTGAACCAACCGGTCGGCTCGATCCGAGCCGGGCTGCGCGCCGACCTGGTCGAGCTCGACCCCGATCATCCTGCGCTCGCAGGTCAGGCGCCGGCGACCGTCCTTGACGCCTGGATCTTCTCGACGGCCGCACCGAGCCCGGTGCGCAACGTGATGGTGAACGGGAAGTGGGTGATCCGGGACGGCCACCACCAGGCCGAAGAGGAGGTTCTCAGGGTCTTTCGCACCACGATGCGGGCACGTCACGGGTCCTGATTGCGGGTCCGCAGAGGCTTTGGGTTGACCTATCATCGGTGCATGATCGCCTGCGGTGATGACGCGAGTGACCTCCCGCCACATCCAGTGACGACGGTCTGAACGCGTGACGGTCGTGATCAACGGCCACGACCTGACGGTCAGTCAGGTGCTGCGCGTTGCTCGTCACGGCGAGCAGGTAGAGATCGATTGTGCGGCGTTCCCGGCGATGCGTGACACCCGGGCGGTCGTCGAGCGCGCCCTTGAACGGGGCGATGAGGTCTATGGTCTCACCACCGGCGTCGGCGCCACCAAGAGCGTCCGCCTCGACCCGCCGAGGATCGATGACTTCAACCGCCTCGTGGTGCGCGCATGTGCCGTCGGACAGGGGCCCGACGCGCCCGACGAGGTTGTCCGCGGAACGCTGCTGCGCTTGGCCAACGGCTTTGCCAGCGGCAGCGCGGGAGTCCGCCCAGAGCTGGCCCAGCGGCTGGTCGACGCGCTCAACCGAAAGGAGCGTCCGCGCGTGCGGATGCTCGGATCCATCGGTCAGGCGGACCTGATCCCGCTCGGCGAGCTCGCTGTTGGAGTGCTCGGTGACTTTCATCTCGCTCCGAAAGAGGGGCTCGCGCTCTTGAGTAGCAACGCGTTCTCCACGTCGCTCGCCACCTTGGCTGTTGCGGACTACACCCGGCTGGTCGAGGCCGCTGACGCCGCGGCGGCGCTCGATCTCGAGGCCTTTGCCGCCAACCTCTCCGTCCTACATCCCGCCGTCGGGCGATCACGCGCCTTTCCCGGGCTCGTTCGTACGCTGCAACGGCTGCACGCGATCCTTGACGGCAGCTCGCTCTGGGAACCACAGACGGCGCGCAATATCCAGGACCCGTTGACGTTCCGCTGCATCCCCCAGGTGCATGGAGCTGCACGCGACACACTCGCCTTCGCCGGCCAGCAGCTCGCGGTGGAGCTCAATGCCTCGCAGGAGAATCCCCTCATCCTCACCGATGAGGACCGGTTGATCTCGGTGGGGAACTTCGACGTGCTCCCGTTGGCCCAGTGCCTGGACTATTTGCGGATCGCGCTGGCCCCGTTGCTCACCAGCGCGTATGAGCGGCTCGAGAAGCTGCTGCAGCAGCCGTTCTCGGGCCTCGCGCAGAACCTCGCGGCTCATCGCGGCGGGGTCGACGTCGCGCTTTCGGAGCTCGGCGTCCTCGGGCAGGCGCTGACCGCGGAGGCGCGCCTGATCGCCGGACCGGTCTCGTTTGAGCTCACGGGATCGTCACGGGATCAGGGCATGACCGATCGGATCACGATGGCGCCGCTCGCGGCGCGTCGGGTTCGGGAGATGGTCGGACTCGGCGAGCACCTCCTCGCCACCGAGCTGGTCGTCGCCGCTCAAGCGATCGACCTTCGTGGCGACGGAAGGCTGGGCGGCGGAACCCGGCGGCTGCACGAGCTCGTGAGACAGCGGGTCCCGTTCGCGGGAGATGGACAAGGCCCACCGTCCGACCTCGAAGCTGTCCGCGAGCTGGTCCGCTCAGGGACCCTGTCAATACTCGCGGAGTGACCAAAGGGGCGAGGCTCTGACGATGGGTCCGCTTGGGCTCCCGGCGTCACGGGATTTCGCAGATCCGTCGCGCGAATGCCTCGGTCAGCGCCTGACAGTCGCGACCGACAAGGCGAGGCTCGTGCACCGGCGGGAAGACGCTACGGACCTGTGCGACCAGCGAGCGCAACTCGGTGGGGGGTTGGCGCTCACCATCGTGCAGCATCTGGGAAGCGATCGCGGCCAGGATGGCGAGCGCGGCCTCGAGACAGACACCAATCGCGGTCGTCTTGCGCCATGCCAGGAAGCTCAGCGCCGGCACATCGTTCTGTCCAAATCCGCCCAGCGATAGGAGCGTGGGGTGCGCGAGGGAGCGAGCCTCCTCGGCCCAGCCGGTTTGCACCATGTGGAGTGGCTTGAGCGTCCATTCACCGCCCGTGAGCAGCGCCGTCGATGGATGCTGGAACAGGTGGTCGGTGAGGCGCTGGGCAAGCTGGCAGATGTCCGCGTAGGCGAACGCGATGGCGTCGATGGCCGGTGCGGCCTGGGCGTTGTGGTATCCCCCCGTGGAGTAGACAGCCCCGGGGGGGCGGTCTTGGTCTGGCGGCAGGTAGACCGGGTTATCGGTGACAGAGGCCAGAGAGACACGGTTCTGTCCGATTCGCTGTGTTTCGT
>CAXMLR010000136.1:0-6468 GCA_964194275.1 uncultured Solirubrobacterales bacterium | reverse complement strand
CAGGTGCTGATCGCCACCGGCGTCTCGTTCGGGGTCGCCGTCCTCGCCGGCATCTACCTGATCGTGGTGGCCGGCTGGCTGCTGCTGCTCGTCGGTGCCGCCTCGATCCTGGCCGGCGTGCTCTACACCGGCGGTCCACGGCCCTACGGCTACGAGGGACTCGGGGAGGTGTTCGTGTTCTTGTTCTTCGGCATCGTCGCCGTCGCCGGGTCGTTCTTCGTGCAGACGAAGCATCTTCATTGGGAGGCGTTCGCCCTCGCGGTCCCGGTGGGGCTGCTAGCTGCGGCGATCCTCGTGGTCAACAACTTCCGGGACATCGACACCGACCGGCGCGCGGGGAAGCGGACGCTCGCCGTGCGACTGGGCCGCGAGCGCACCCGCAACCTCTTCGCCGTGATGGTCTACCTGGCCTATCTCCTGGCCCCCGTGACCTGGATCTTCGGTCCGCTGAAGCCGTGGGTGCTGCTGCCGTGGCTGTCGTTGCCGGGCGCGGCGCCGTTGGCGCGACTGGTCCGCAACCACACCGACGGACCGTCGCTGAACCAGGCGCTGGCCCAGACCGGCACGCTCCAGCTGGCCTTCTGCATGTTGTTGTCGGCCGGGCTGCTGCTCAGCCGGTGAAGCTGGACCTTCGCTGTTTAGAGGCGCGCATGCGCGCGCCCGTGGTGACGTCCCACGGATCCATCGACGCGCGTCCGCTGATCCTGGTGTCGCTGGTGGGCGAGGACGGGATCACCGGTTACGGCGAGGCGGCGCCGCTCGAGTCATATGACGGCGTCGGGACCGACGATGTGCTCGCCGCGCTTGAGGACTGCCGGGCGGTGCTCGCCGCCATGCCACCGGGGACGGGGCGGGCCTCGCTGCGGGCGGCCTGCGCCCGGGCTGCGGTCCTGCCCCAGGCCATCGCCGCCGTCGACCTGGCGCTGTGGGACCTCGAGGGGCGGCGCGCCGGACTGCCGGTGTGGCGCGTGCTGGGCAGCGATCCGCCCGACGCGGTCGTCGTCAACGCCACGGTCGCCGCGCACGACCGTTCGGGCGCCGCCGCAGCAGCAGCCGAGGCCCGCGAGGCCGGTTTCCGCTGCGTCAAGGTCAAGGTCGGAATCGGCGATGACGCCGGGCGGCTCGCGGCGGTGCGGGCGTTCGCCGGGCCGGCGATGGCGATCCGGATCGATGCCAACGGGGCTTGGTCGGTCGAAGAGGCCGTGGCCACGCTGCGCGGTCTCGGCCCGGTCGGCATCGAACTGTGCGAGGAGCCGGCGTCGGGGCTCGAGGCGGTGGCGGAGGTCGCCGCACAGGTCCCCGTCCCCGTCGCCCTCGACGAGAGCGTGCGCCAGCCGGGCGCGCTGGAGACCCGAGCATGCGACGCGGTGTGCCTGAAGATCTCTGGCTGCGGCGGGATCAGCGGCGTCCTCGACACCGCGCGCCGCGCCCGCGCCGTGGGCTACGAGGTGTACCTGGCCTCGACCTACGACGGTCCGCTGGGGATCGCCGCCGCGCTGCACGCGGCGGCCGCGCTCACCCCAGACCGGCCCTGCGGGCTGGCCACGCTGGGGATGTTCGAGGGGCGCGGAGACATGCTGGCGCCGCTGTTCGGCCGGATGTCCGTCCCGTCCGGTCCGGGGCTCGGGGCCGGGCTCGTCGACTGGTACCGCGACGGGTAAGCCGACCACCGTGGGTGTTTGGAGATTTCTGGACCTATGCGGGAGAAATCTCCAAACACCCTTCCTCTGTCAGCAGGCCCGCGACCCGGTCCGGTGCCTCGAGGTGGACCGCGTGCCCAGCCCCAGCCACCACCGCGATCCGCCCGTCAGGCAGCGCCGCCGCCATCTGCTCGGCGATCGCGGTGAACTTGGCGTCGCGCTCGCCCGTGACCAGGGTCACGGGCACGCGGATCTCCCCCAGCCGTCCCCACAGCGACGGCAGCGACCCGGTGCCAAGTCTGCGCAGCGCGCTGGCGAGGCCATCGGGCGTATTGCGCAGCCGATCCGCGTACACCCGCTCGAGCACCTCGGCTGGCTGGCCAGCCAGCACCGGGGTTCGGGCCCAGTGCCGGGCCAATGCCTCGATGTCCAGTCTCTCGAGCTCTCCCGCCACGCGCTCGTCGGCCTCGTACCGGGCCAGACGCTCGGCGTCGTCGGCGATCCCCGGGCTCGCTCCGATCAGGACGAGCCGCCGGACGCGCCCCGCCACGCCCGCCACCAGCGCGAGGTGAAGCGCGATCCGCCCGCCCATCGAATACCCGGCCAGCGTGAACGGCTCGCGCGGCGCAATCCCCTCGAGGTCCTCCAGCACGGCCGACAGCGTCACCGGGCGCGTCTGCGACGCCGACCCGTGGCCGCGGAGGTCGGGGGCGACCGACCGATAGCTTTGAGGCAGCGCGCTCCGCACCGAGTCCCAGCTCGCGCCGGTGTGGGTGAAGCCGTGGAGCAGCAACAGGGCCATCGAGGACCATCATGACCGCCACCGACACCTACCTGCTGCTGCGCGCGCTGGCCGACGAGCTCGCACGGTGCGGGATGGCGCAGGCCTGCACCTCCCCGGGGTCCCGGTCAGCGCCGCTGGTCCTGTCGCTGGTGCGCGAGCCCCGGATCCGCTGCTTCTCGCACATCGACGAGCGCTGTGCGGGCTTCTTCGCGCTCGGGGCGGCGAAGGCCTCCGGCCGACCCGTCGCGCTCGCGTGCACCTCGGGCACGGCGACCGCAAACCTGGCTCCGGCGGTGATCGAGGCCCATCACGCGCGGGTGCCGCTGGTCCTCCTCACCGCCGACCGCCCTCCCGAGTTGCGCGAGGTCGGCGCCGGCCAGACGATCGACCAGGTCAAGCTCTACGGCGGCGCGGTCAAATGGTTCTTCGAGGTGGGCGTGCACGAGGCCACCCCCGAGCGCCTGCGGTGGATTCGGACGCTGGCCTGCCGGGCGTACTGGACCGCGCTGGCGGGCCGGGCGGGGCCCGTGCACCTGAACTTCCCGTTGCGCGAGCCGCTGGTCCTCGACGCTGAGCTGCCGGAGGATTTCACCGGACGGGCAAACGCGCGGCCGTACGTCAGCCACAAAGCTCCGCCCCCCGGCGCGGCGGCCGGTGGTGAGCCCCCGTCAGGACGGTTGGTGATCGTCGCCGGCGCCGAGCCAGGCCCCCCCGTGGAGGCCGAGCGACTCGCGACGTACGCCGCGGAGGCCGGCATCCCACTCCTCGCCGACGCTGTGTCGGGAGCTCGGCGCGGTCCGGCGGCGATCGCCCACTACGACATGCTGCTGCGAAACCCGGACTTCACCGCCGCGCACCGGCCGAGCTTCGTGATCCGCGTGGGCGAGCTTCCCACCTCCAAGCCCCTGCGGGCCTGGCTGGCCGGCCTCGAAGACGCGGCGCAGATCGCCATCGATCCCGACGGCGGCTGGCAGGACCCCGACGCCGTGGTCGGCCTGCGCATCGCCACTCCGCTCGGAGCGCTGCTCAAGGGCGGCGGCGACACTGGCCGACCGCCCCCCGTGGTCACCGATGCCGGGTGGCTGGCGAGCTGGCGCGCGGCCGACGAAACCATCGCAAACGCGATGGCCACGACCCTCGGCGACGAGCTCTCTGAGCCCCTGGTCGCCGCCCGCCTGGCCGAATGGGTCCCACCGAACGCGACCGTCTTCGTTGCCTCCTCAATGCCGATTCGCGACGTGGAGCTGATGATGCCGAGCTCCGAGCTGAACCCCCGCATCTTGTCCAACCGCGGCGCCAACGGGATCGACGGCACCGTCTCGTCCGCGTTCGGCGCGGCGGCGGCCACCGAGGGACCAGTCGTGCTGCTGATCGGCGACGTGGCGCTGGCCTACGACATCGGCGGTCTGCTCGCAGCCAGGCGCCTGGATCTTCCCCTTACCGTCGTGCTGCTCAACAACGACGGCGGAGGGATCTTCCATTTCCTCCCCGTCGCCCGCGAGCGCGATGCCTTCGAGGAGCACGTGGCGACTCCCCATGGTCTGGATTTTGCTCACGCGGCCGCCCTGTACGGCTGCGACTACCAGCGCCCGCAGAACCTCACCGCCCTCCACGCCGCGGTCACGGCTTCGATCGAACGCGGCGGAACTACGATCGTCGAGGTGAGGACCGATCGCCAGGCCAACGTCCAGCTGCATCGGCGAATGGCGCAGGCGGCGCTGACGGCGCTCGCCGAACCGGGTCGCTAGCCGGCGAGGAGCGGCAGCAGTGCCTGCAGCTTGACCTCGGTCTCGGCCAGCTCCGACGCCGGGTCAGAGTCGCGGACGATGCCGGCGCCGGCATACAGCCGGGCATGGCGGCCGCGCAGCAGCGCGCAGCGCAGCGCCACGCAGAACTCACCGTCCCCGGCCGTGTCGGTCCAGCCGACCGGCCCGGCATACCAGCCTCGGTCGAGTCCCTCGAGGGCCGGGATCAGCCGCTCGGCCAGCTCCCGCGGCTCGCCGCCGACGGCCGGGGTCGGATGCAGCAGCCCGGCCAGCTCGATCGCGCCGCGAGGGTGGGCGAGCTGTGCCCGGATCGGGGACGCGAGGTGCTGGATGTTCGCCACCCGCACCAGCACGGGCTCAGACGCCCCGGTCACCCAGACCGAGTGGGGCCGGAGGGCGCGGGCGATCCGCCGGGCCACGATCGCGTTCTCCTCACGGTCCTTGTCGCTGCGAAGCAGCTGCTCGCCGAGGTGCGCATCGACGGCGGGATCCGCGCTGCGGCGGGTCGACCCAGCCAGCGCCACCGAGCTCGCGCGCGCGCCTTCGCGGCGCACCAGCAGTTCGGGGCTGGCGGCGATGAAGGTCGCCTCGCCGCGCCCGACAGCGAACACGAAGCACGACGGAAACGCGTCACGGAGCAGTCCGAAGACCGCCGCCGGATCGTGGTCGGAGGCCGCGAGGACCTCAACCTCCCGGGCCAGCACGACCTTTTCGAGGCCGCCTGCGCTGATCCGCTGAACCGCGCTCGCCACCGCCTCCTCGTAGTGGGAGGGCGGCATTGTGCTCCGCACCTCGAAGTTCCCGGTTGGTGCCGGATCGAGCATCGGCAGCGGCAGCTCGCGCAGTCCCCCGAGGCGAGCCGTGACGCGCGCCAGCAGATCTTCGAGCGTGTCATCGGCGCTGACGTCGACGTTCACTGTGACAAACGTCTGGTCTCCCCGGCGGGCCAGGGACAACTCGGGCACGTGCAGCGAACTAGCGGCGAACCCGGCCCAGCCGCCGGCGCCGGCACCGTCCGCAGCGAAGGCAAAGCCGCCGACCGCCACGAGCCCTGATCCTGGAGCGGCGGCGGGAGGATCATTGGCCGAATCGGCGGCGAGGCTGCGCCACCCTGCGGCGACGACGGCGAAGCGATCGGCGCCGCCGGCCGACAGCTCGCGCGCACAGCCGAGCGTGGCCAGTGAGGCAGCGTGGCGATCGGGCTGCTCCAGGCAGAACCAGGACTCGCGGGCCCGACGGGACGCGGCCACCACCGCCGCCGGATCGACCGCCCGCGGGCAGGCTGAGGTGACGCTGACCAGGCGGGGGCCGGAGCCCCGGCGGGCGTGCCGCAGGGCGTGCTCAAAGCGAGTCGTCAGCCGCTCCCAGGCGGCCTGATCGAGCCACCGAGACGGACGCGCGGGCGCGACGGCAGCCATCTCCGCCAGCCTAGCGCCGATGCGACGCGGCTAAGTCTCGCTGCGGCCGCGTGAGATCGCGATCTCGCCCGTGCGGGCCATCTCGATCAACCCGAACGGTCTCACCAGCCGCTCGAAGGCGTCGACCTTCTGGCAGGTCCCGGTTATCTCGGCTACGACCGAGCGCTTGCTGACGTCGACGATCTTCGCGCGGAAGATCTCGCAGATCTGCATCACCTCGGCGCGGCTCGCCCCGTCGGCCGAGACCTTGAACATGGCCAGCTCGCGCGCCAGCGTCTCCTCGGGCTCGAGGTCACGGATCTTGAGCACGTTGATCAGCTTGTGCAGCTGCTTGGTCACCTGGTCGATCGGGTGCACTGCTCCGTCGAGCGTGAGCGTGATCCGTGACACCCGGTCGTCGTCGGTCGGGCCCACGGCCAGCGTGTCGATATTGAACCCGCGCCGCGCGAACAACCCGGCGATCCGGGTCAGGACACCGGGCTTGTTCTCGACGAGGATCGAGAGGATGTGCTTGCGACCCGTTCGCAGCCCTGAGACGGCCTCCAGATCCGCGAGCAAGAGGACTTCCTTGGTTCCTGGTTCGCCCATGCGTGGCCCCCTCATCCCACCATGTCCCGGGCGGCTTGGCCAGCCGGGATCATCGGGTAGGTGTTCTCCTCGCGCGTGACGCTGACGTCCGCAACCACGGGGCCCTCGGTGGCGAGCGCCTCCTGCATGTCCTTGACCAGTGTGCCCTTGTCCTCCAGGCGCACCCCGGTGGCCCCCATCGCGTCGGCCAGCTTGACGAAGTCGGGGTAGCGGCCCATGTCGACCTGGCTGTAGCGCTTGTCCCAGAACAGCTCCTGCCACTGGCGGACCAT
>CAXMLR010000135.1:0-3269 GCA_964194275.1 uncultured Solirubrobacterales bacterium | reverse complement strand
GTGACGCCGTCGTTGGTGATGGTCGGGGCGCCGAACTTCTTCTCGAGCACCACGTTTCGGCCCAACGGGCCGAGGGTCACCTTGACTGCGTCGGCCAGCTTGTCGACGCCGGCTTCGAGGCCGCGTCTTGCCGCCTCGTCGAACTTGAGCATCTTGGGCATGTGGGTCCTACTTCTTCTTGGCGGGCTTGCCGCTGGCCTCGGCGATGGCGAGAACGTCGCGGCCGGAGAGAATCAGCAGGTCCTCGCCGTCCACGGTGATCTCGGTGCCGCCGTACTTGCTGTAGAGCACTTCGTCGCCTTCAGAGACGTCGAGCGGTGTCCGCTTGCCGGTCTCCTCGCTGAGCTTGCCGTCGCCGACCGCGAGGACCTTGCCCTTCTGGGGCTTTTCCTTGGCCGTATCGGGAAGAACGATGCCACTGGCAGTGGTCTCCTCCTCCTCGATTGCCCGCACGATCAACCGATCGCCAAGGGGCTTGAGCTTCATATTGATGAAACCTCCGGGTGGAAAGGGATGCTAGGTGCCTGGCACTCGTCACCTCAGAGTGCCAACGCCCTTGCACTATAGCTCGCGGGAGCGGCTAATCAAGGCCCACTTGGCACTCTCGCGTGAGGAGTGCCAAGCTTGCGGGCGCCGCCGGGGCGCCGCCGGCTATCCGTTGATGCCGCGGAAGGGGGCGGCTTTGACGGTTCGGCGCCCCGCAGCCCCGCCGAGCGTGACTCGCCGCAGCGAGACGTTGTTGACGGAACTCGTCTCGAGTAGCCGCCCGTGGGGATTGGCGTGCACCTCGATCAGATACACCCCATTGGGGACCTTCGTGATGTCGAACGATTGGCCGGGAAGCGACTGTACGTAGGTGTCCCCCCAGCCGGCCGGGAGCGCCTCACGCAGCGAGAGGCTGGAACGACTTCCGCAGTCGCTGAAACCGATGCTGATCAAGCGCCAGATCGCACCCATGACGGTCAGGTCCTCCGGATCTGTCGGACCCAGGCAGAAGGCCTCCTTGCCGCTACGAACGACCTGCGACCCCTTGGCACTCAGCAGGCTGTAACTCGCGAAGTCCTTGAAGTGCCAATGCTCATGACCCTGACGGGGGTCGTACTGAAAGCTCCCAACTTTGCGATACCCGACGCGCCGAGCGCCGAGATAAAAGTTCTGGTAGGCGTCCATCCGGTCCTGTCTGCTCCCTCGGAAACCATCGACAACCAGTGGCGCGGGTCCCGCATTCCAAACCGTGGCCGAGAACTGAAGCTGATCGTGACCCCCGCTGTCCGCCGCCGTCTGGAAGCCCCAGGCCGGTAGCGCGGCGATATCAGGGAGCGTGGATGGGCTCGGGCTACCGATCATGGGCTGGCGACTGGGCCGCTGAGGGGCAGTCGGTGGCCGCTCTGAGGTATCGGCCCGGCCAGCGCGTGCCAGCGGCAGCGGGGGGCAGGGCGGCCCGGGCGGGCCGGGCGGGCACGGTGGGCACGGCGGGCCCGGCGGGCACGGCGGGACGGGGGGGCACGGCGGCGGGGGGGCCGTGAGGCGAGGCGGACAAGGATCTGATTTGTCTGTGCGGACCCGCAGCCTGAACCTCACCGACGACCCCTTGGACGGCAGCGCGAACAGCCGCCGATAACGTCCGGTGATTGTCAGCTGCGCCCTGTACGTGCCGTCGGGCAGATCGAAAGTGGAGGCATCGGGTCCCAAGGCCGTTGCCGCCCACCCTCGCTCGATGCCCCACACCTGCCCGAGGATGAACGGATTGCCACCAGGAAGTGCACCGCAGCCGAGGTCCGGATAAACCAGGTCTTCGGGCGCGGCTGGCGTCACCCGCTGGCGGGAGGCCGGGCAGAAGCTGCTCTCACGCCGCAATCGCAGCACTCCGTGCGAGTCGGTGACGGTGAGCCGGAAGAAGTGCTCGAGCCCGGCGCTGGCGAAAGTCCGCACCACAAAATGCGGCAGCGTCCGCAGTCGCGGTCCGGCGGGTCCCTGCACGACCTGCCTGACCACGATCGGTTGACCCAATCCTCCGCGGGCCACCCGCAGCTCGAATGGTTCGTTCAGCGCCGCAACGAATACGGGAATCCCGTCGGCGGTCGCGGGCCCCGCATCAAAACGCACCGCGGTGACCCCGGCCGCCGTGCGCAGCAACCGCAGCTGAGGCTCCCCCGCCGTCGCCGATCCAGGCGCAGCCAGCATCACGATCGCGGCCCACGTCGCCACCGCGCTCCCAAACAACGCCAAGAAACGCCGCTGCCAGAAGGCTGGAAGGCTCGCGCCGGAGCTCGGGACCACGCCGTCGCCTCGGTTCCGGCGCGGGGCGGCCCGCGTCGGCCAGGGGCTAGTTCTGCGCACCGCCGAGACCATGCATGCGATCACGGATCTCCGGGGGGTTCTCGATGATCTGGGAGAAGCGCACCACGGTGACCGTGTCCTCCACCGAAACCTCACGGCCGTAGATCTGCTCGAGGAAGTGGACCATCTCGTCAACGCGGCGGAACTCCGGGTTGTCGTGCTCGATGTCCCGGGGCGAGAGATCCCGCACCCGCTTGACCTCGACCTGGTCGATCACGGCGTAGAAGATCTTCTCCCGCGGCGAGTGCTGGTAGCCGATGGTGACGAGCACGCAGTCGTTCTTGCGGTACTTGTGCGACTTGTCGCCGAGACGGATGGTCGCTGTCTTGCGCCCGCGCCGAAGCTGGTCGGCGAACACCGACGAGTAGAAGTTGAGCACGCGCACCGCCGCCAGCCTACCGATCCAGCGCGAGTCTCGACAACGCGCGTGTCGCAATCAAACGCTCGCCCTCGTAGCTGAGGGAGACGGCGGCTTGCGCAAGCGGCATCCAGCGGGCCTCCTCGATCTCGTGGTCATGGTCGGCCAAGTCCCCAGAGCGATACTCGAACAGGAAGAACGTGACCCGCTTGGCCACGCGGCGACCGCGGCGCTCGTAGGTGTAATCGACGTCACCGAGCTTCTCGCGCAGCTCGGCGGTGACTCCGGTCTCCTCCCGGACCTCGCGGGCGGCAGCGGCCGCAGGAGTCTCGACTCCGTCGGGATGCCCTTTGGGAAGGGCCAGCACGCGACGGCCGTGAGCGTCCCGGCGGACCGGCACGATCACGATCACGTCCCGCTCGCGCAGGACAACACCCCCGGCGGAGAACTCATCCACCATTGGCACGCTAATAGACGTAGCGCCCCAGCGCCCTGGCGTCGTGGACAACCAGCTTTCCCCGCCCCTGGGTGATGATCCCGGCGCGCTCGAGCACGGCCAAGAAGCGGCTGG
>CAXMLR010000134.1:0-4803 GCA_964194275.1 uncultured Solirubrobacterales bacterium | reverse complement strand
AGTACAACCAGCTGCTGCGGATCGAGGAGGCGCTGGGGCCCGACGCGGAGTATCCGGGCCGTCGGGCGTTCCGGGCGTAGGCAAGGCAGCTTGCACCGCCCGGGCGACCCCTTGCAGCAGGAAGGAGAGCACGGACGGCGAACGAAGGGCGAACGGAATGGCCTCCGCGCGATCCGCAGCCGCAGCAAACCGCAAACCTCGAGATCAGGCGCTCGCACGGCCTCGTCCCCGCCGGGTCGTTTCGCGCGCCCCCAAGGTGCGGGTGCGCTGGGAGCGGGTCGGCCGGGTCGGCCTGCTGGTCGTGCTGGCCGTGGTGGTCGGGCTCTACGTCAAGCAGGGGCTTTCGCTGCTTTCGACGCGCTCCCACGCTCAGCAGCAGGAGTCGATCGTGAGTCGGCTGTCTCATCAGAACGCTCAGCTGGTGGCCCAGCAGCGAGCGCTCAACGATCCACGCACGATCGAGCGCGATGCGCGGGCGCTGGGAATGGTGCGGCCCGGCGAGCGCCCGTACGTGATCACGGGACTTCCCAAGCCCTGAATCACCTCGCCGCAGTGTGGGAAGCCTGACCCGGTAGTGGTCAGCTTCGAGGAGCTCATCGGCCTCTGGCGGGACGGACAGCGCCGCCTCGCCCAAGCCGATCCCGACGTCCGTCCGGCGATGGAGCGGGTCCTCGATGCGCTCGTGGATGAGCTGCGCCGCCGGCTCGGTGGCCCCTTCAGCTCCGATGAGCTCGCCGGGCTCTACGTCGAGCAGGGGACCGACTGGTGCTTCGACGTCGCAACCCGCGTCGCGCCGAGGACGCCGGAGGCCTGGGACATGACCACGGTCGCCGGCGCCGCCTTCGCGCGTTATCTGCGCGAGGCGGTCGATTACGGCGGCGGCCGGCGCAGCGTTGACGAGTAGCGGATTACTCCGCCTCGTCGGCTTCTTCACCTCCGGCGCGGCGGATGACGATCTGGTCCTCCTCGATCGTGACCTCGACCGGACGCTGACCGGCCCAGTACTCGGCGTACACGGGGTCGTCCTGCACGGCGGGATCGAGCCACAGGCCGTAGCCCTCGTCGCCGTGGTCAAACGTCGCCTCGAGGGGTCCGGCCACCTTTCGGCGACCGCGCCGGCCTCCGCGGCGACTGCGGCGGCGAGGGGCGGGCTTGTCGTCGTCGCCGGCCTCGTCGGCCTCCTCGTCGGCGGGCTCGGCCTGGGCCGCCTCGAGCTCGGCGGCGATCAATGCGTCGTCCTCGGCGCGAAGATCGATCTCGTCGTCGAAGTCAGCGGCTGCTCCGACGCCGTCGACGTCCGCGCCGGGCTCGAGATCCTGCTCGCGCTTGAACGCTTGAATCTGTTGAACGGTGACCTCGAGTTGATGCGCGATCCATGCGTCGGTTCGCCCCTGGCGAACCCAGGCGCGGATGCGGTTCAACTCTGGTCGTAGAGATCTGCGTGGCATAAGGCCCGGAGACTAGTACAGCGAACGGCTGGACAGCCCGCGGGGATTCTGGTCAAGACCAAGGCCCGGCTGTATGCTGCGTCCCGGGCGCGCTCCGGCGGGAGAGGGCGGACGCTGCCGTGCTGTAACCACCAGGCGAGCAGGGAGGCGACAATGTTGGTACTCACACGCAAGTCCAATCAGAGCATCATGATTGGGGACGACATCGAGGTTTCGGTGCTGGCGATCATGGGCGAGAAGGTTCGCATCGGGATTCAGGCCCCGCGCGACATTCCGGTGTTCCGCAAAGAGGTCTATCTCGAGATCCAGCAGGAGCGCCTCGGCGAGCCCAAGGGCGCGCGTGAAGAAGTCGACGCGGCGCTGAACGGCCTCAGCGGCGACGCCAGCTAGCCCAGCAGCGCGTACAGCGTTTCGAACATCGCCGCCGTGACTATCACGGCGGTCGCGATCAGCGACAGCACGAGCATCCAGAAGCGAAACGAACTGCGCTTGCGCTCGCGCTCGTGTGTGCGCTTGCGAGAGCGCACAACGGCGTGGCGCCGCAGGTGCTCCCGGCGGCTGCGATCGAGCTGCATCTCGTGCCGGAACTCCTGCTCGAGCTGCGCGAGGCTCTGGCGCATCTTCATCGCCATCAAATTCGAGCCTACCAGTCCGGAAGGCGGAGTGTTATGCCCCGCAAGCCCGGTCTAGCTGACCTTTTGGCGCTCGTAGACCCCGATGAAGTGCAGATAGTTCTCGGCGATTTGGGCCACCGCCTCCTGCCGTGAGGACGTCTCGCCCAGGAAAGCCTTGAGCGCGTCCCACCAGATCGAGCGGCCGATCGCAAAGCCGATGAAGCCCTCCACCGGGGCGGCCTGCTCGAGCCACTGCTCAACCTTGGCGGTCGAGGCGCCGCGGCCCAGGAGCACGCAGACCACGTTCTCGCGGCCGGGGCCTGAGCGCGTCTGCTCGGCCAGCCTCGCCGCGTCGGACTGCTCGTCGACGCCCTCGATCTTCCAGATGTCGACCTCGATTCCGAAGTCCTGGATCTCGGCGATCGCGCGGCACATCAGGTCCGGGCGCAGCTCGGCGTCGAAGCGGTCGCTGTCCCCGTCGACCCTGGCCAGCTGATCGTCGGTGGCCGGCACCAGCAGCTCGAACAGGAATCTACGATCGTTCGCGTGTAGCCAGTCGGCCAGGCGCTTGAGGCGGGCGAGTTGGCGCTCGTTCAGCACCGGATCGTCGTCCGGGTTGTAACGGACGAGCACCTTGGAGAAGTCGGGGTTGAACTGCTCGATGTGGGCCCCGAAGTCGTCGCCGTACTCGAAGTCGAATTCGTTCTGGCCGGATTTCTCGACCGGCATCGCCAGCTTCAGACCCTCTTCACGAGTCCGCTCGGGGATGTCCGAGCCGAACTGCTCGTCGACCAGGACTCCGCTCGCGCCGGCGTCGGCTCCGCGCTTCACCGCTTCCAACATGCTCTCGAAGATCAGGTGCTTTGCGTCGGCGATCGTCGCCGTCTGCTCGGGACTCGGATCGCCCTCGATCCCGAACAGCTTCTTCTGGAAGGACCCGCGATGATCGAACGCGAGGACGTAGAGCTTTCCGTCGTAACCCAGGGCCATTGAACCATCCTTTGAGCGGTAGCACGTGGCTTCAGTCTAGGCCCGCGCCCCGCGGACGTGTACGCCCGCGTATACGCTCCTGCTCGTGGAGCACCACTTCACGGGCCACGAGTTCACGATCGGGATCGAGGAGGAGCTGATGATCCTCGACGCCGAATCGCTGGAGTTGGTGAACGCGATCGAGTCACTGCTCGAGCCCGCACCCTCCGGGGAGATCAAGCCCGAGCTGATGGAGTCGGTGCTCGAGGTCTCGACCGAGCCATGTCAGGACACCGTTCAGGCCGGCGAGCAGCTCCGCGCCCTGCGGCGGCAGGTGACGCAGACCGCGGCGGAGCAGAAGCTGGCGATCGGCTCGGCGGGAACCCACCCGTTCGCGATGTGGGAGGACCAGCGGATCGTCGCCCGGCCACGCTACCGGGATCTGATCTCGGCCCTGCGCTTCGTCGCCCGTCAGGAGTTGATCTTCGGCATGCACGTCCATGTCGGGGTCGACAATCCCGACAAGGCGATCCATGTGGCCAACGGAATGCGCGTCCATGTCCCGCTGCTGCTCGGCCTGTCGGCCAACTCCCCGTTCTGGCGGGCCGATCAGACCGGGCTGGCCTCTGTCCGCACGCCGATTTTCCGTGCCTTCCCTCGCACCGGCATTCCACCCAGCTACAAAGACTGGGACGACTATGCCCGGCGTATCCAGTTCATGGTCGACGCCCGCGTGATCGAGGACTACACGTACCTGTGGCACGATGTGCGTCCGCACCCCAACTTTGGCACCGTCGAGGTGCGGGTGATGGATTCCCAGACCCACGTCGAGCACACGCTCGGGCTGGCCGCACTGGTCCAAGGGCTGGTCAAGGAGCTGTCCGAGCACTTCGATGCCGGGAAACCGCTCTCGAAATACCCCTTCGAGATGCTCGACGAGAACAAATGGCTGGCGGCGCGGCACGGCCTGGAGGGAGAGCTGGTGGATCTCCCGCACTCCGACCGCGTCTCGACGCGCGCGCTGGCCCGCCGGCTGATCGACCGGATGCGCGACCACTGCAGGGATCTTGGCTCGGTGGACGACCTCGAGGCGGTGGAGGACCTGCTCGAGCGCGGCAACGGCGCCGCCCGGCAGGTGGTCGTCTACGAAGCCAATCACGATCTGCGGGAAGTCATGGCCGAGATCGTCGTGGCCACCGCGGTCAGCTGATCGCGGGGCCTTCGCCCCCCTCTACAATCGATTCGTGAGCACCGGCGGTCCCGACCTGTTCGTGATCTGCAAGAGCTGCGGATCCGAGGTGAGCCCCTACATCACGGAGTGCCCGTACTGCGGGAATCGACTCCGTAAGCGGGCGCCTAAGCTCGATCGCGACGGGCGGGTGGCCGAAAAGCGACGGCGCCGGCCACCGACTCCGGCGCTGCCCAGGCTGCGTCGCGACGAGATCCCCGGGATCCGAGGCGACTCCCGTCCCTACGCGACGGCTGTGCTGGTGCTGGCGGGAATGCTCGGGTGCGTGTTGTGGCGGACCTCGCTGGGCCCGGACCAGCTCGCGGTGCTCGGCAAGCCCGGTTCGCACTGGTGGAGGCTGCTCAGCGCACCGTTCATCTACGACAACACGGGCTACGCGTTCGTGACCCTCGGCGCGATCGGGTTGTTCGGATGGTTGATCGAGCGCCGTCACGGAATGCTGCCGGTGCTGTTGCTGTTCGCGATCGGCGCCGTCGGCGGAACCGCCGTGACCGCAGCGGCCTATTCGGTCCCGGTCGTACTC
>CAXMLR010000133.1:0-3674 GCA_964194275.1 uncultured Solirubrobacterales bacterium | reverse complement strand
GGGGGCGCTCATCGGGATGGCGCTGGTGTATGCGGAAGGCGCCCGCCGCGAGCGCGCCGGGCGGCAGGGCGGAATCGGTCTGAGTTAGGCCCGGCGGTCTGTCGGGGGCGCCACCTAGGCTGCCTCCATGCACCAGGCTGCCCTGCGTCAACCAGATGCCCCGTCTCTGTCTGATCGGGCTCCTGCCGCGTCTGCCGGCGTCCCGCCGCTGCGCGCGGTCGCGCAACCGGGCGCTGGCGCAGCTGAGACGGGACCTGCTGAGGACGGCTCGCGACTGGAGATTCCCGATTACGACCTGGCGGCCGCGCTCGTGCTCGAGCACGAACTGGGGATCGGCCACGTCCTGGCCCAGGTCCTGGTCAGGCGCGGCATGTCAACCCCCGGGGTGGCCCGGGAGTTCCTCGACGCTCAGGAACGCCACGAACCCAGCGGCTTCGCCGGGATCGATCAGGTCGTGGCGACGATTCACCGCCAGTGCGCGGAGGGCGGGCGAATCGTGGTTCACGGGGACTACGACGTCGACGGCGTCTGTGCCACCGCGATCATGGTCCGAGCGCTGCGTTCGCTGGGTGCCGATGTCGGCTGGTTTCTGCCCAGCCGCACCGAGGATGGCTACGGGCTGTCGCTCGCGACGGTGCAGCGGCTGACGGCGCGGGGGACGCGACTGCTGATCACCGTCGACTGCGGGATCACCGCGGTCGAGGAGGTGGCGGCGGCCACCGCGGCCGGCCTGGAGGTGGTGGTGACCGATCACCACGCGCCCCGGGCCGACGGCCGCTTGCCGGCCTGCCCGATCGTGCACCCATCGGTGAGCGGCTACCCGTGTCCGGATCTGTGCGGCACCAGCGTCGCCTACAAGCTGGCCGTGGCGCTCGGGGCTGAGAGCGCCGAGGATGACCTGGAGCTCGTCGCGCTGGCCACGGTCGCCGACCTGGTTCCCTTGCGGGGGGAGAACCGGCGGCTGGTGCGTGAAGGCCTGGCGGCGATGGCCAATACCGGCCGGCCCGGCCTGCGCGCACTGATGAGCGTTTCCCGGACTGACCCAAGCGCGGTGGATGCGCAGGCGCTGGGCTTCCGGCTGGCGCCTCGGATCAACGCGGCCGGACGGCTGCGGCGCCCGGATGCGGGTCTCGAACTGCTGCTTACCACCGATCCCGGCCGGGCCATGGAGATCGCCGCCGAACTGGACGCGATCAACGTCGAGCGCCGCGCCGTCGAGCAGCGGATGACCTGGGAGGCCGAGGCCCAGGTGGCCGCATTGGGCGAGCGGCGTGCGTACGTCCTGTCCGGCGAGGGTTGGCACCCGGGAGTGATCGGGATCGTCGCCTCACGGATCGTCGAGCGCCACCACCGCCCGACGATCATGATCGCGCTCACCGGGGACGAGCCCGCCCAGGGCTCGGGTCGCAGCATTTCCGGCTTCGACCTGCTCGGAGGGCTACATGCCTGCGGCGATCGCATGATCCGCTACGGAGGTCACCGCGCGGCCGCCGGACTGACGATCGATCCGGTGCAGATCGAGGGCCTGCGCACCGCGTTTGAGACCCATGCCGAGCAGCTGCTGACGCCGGAGCTGCTGCAGCGGGTGGAGCGGGTCGACGCAATCGTCTCCGGCTCGGAGCTCGGCATGCCCCTGGCCGAGGAGCTCGGACGGCTCGAGCCCTGCGGGATGGGGAATCCGCGCAGCCTCCTGCTCGTGCCCGGAGCGCGCTTTGGCGACGTGCGAACGATGGGGGAGGGGCGGCACGTTCGCTTCTCGGTCACCTCCGGCGGCGCCCGCGCGCGGGCAGTGGCCTTCGGGTGCGACGGCAAGGTGCCAGGCGGAGAGGGCCGGCCGCTCGATGCCACCTTCCGGCTCGAGCGCAACGTTTGGAACGGCGCCGTCGAGCCGCGGTTGGTCCTGGGCCACGCGCGGGCTTGCGCGCGGCCGGCGATCACCGTGCTGCGCGAGCCGGGCAATTACCTCGACCGGGTCTTTGGCGAGCTCGAGTCCGACTGTGATTCTGGTCCCGACTCCGACCGCGGTCCCGGCGTGTCCGGGTCGGGACGAGCCGTGCTCGACCGCCGCGGAGAGAGCCCCCTGACCGTGCTGAGCGACGCGTTGGCCGCCGGCGGCCCGGTGCTCGCGGTGTGTGCGAACGTCTCCCGGCGTCTTGCCGGCCTGACTTGCAGGACCGGCGGCTTCACGCTCACCTCGTATGCGGCGCTCGAGGCCGATCCGTCGATTCTGCGCGGATTCGCGCAGCTGGTGGCGCTGGATCCACCCTCCGGACAACCGGCCCAGGACCTGCTGAGCCACGGATCTGGCTATACCCACCTGACCTGGGGCGAAGCTGAGCTACGATTTGCTGAGCAGATGCACGAGTTGGAGTACGCACTTAGGACTTCGCTCGTCGCCTTGTACCGCGGCGTCAAGCTGCGGCGGAAGGTGGTCGGCGAGGAGCTCGAGCTGCTGCTTCGCGGTGACGGCCCGCATCCGCGTCCGGCGCGCTTGGCCGGCCGGCTGGTCAGGGTCCTCGCGGAGTTGGAGCTCGTCAGCCTCGACCGCGCACTGCCGACCCTGGCGATTGCGAGCGAGGCGCAGACCGAACTCGATCGCTCCCCCGCCTACCGGGTCTATGCCGAGCGATATGAGGACGGACGACGATTCCTGAGCAGCGCAAATCTCCGACCAAGCGGCTGAGCCGCTCCCGCCCCAAGACCGACGGCGCTGACCCCGCCGGGGGTGGACGAGCGGACGGAGCCGCCGGTGGTCGCGGACGCACGGGGAACGGGCGCGGCGCGACCGCGGCGCTGATCCCGGCCTCACGGCCGCCGGTCGACCAGCTTGAGCGCTCGGCGGTCCAGGCCGCGATCAAGAGCGCGGAACTCACCGAGGCCGAGAGCCGGCTGCTCTCGGATGTCTTCGCGATCGTCGAGGAGCATTCCGAATACGCGCCCGCGCGGATCGATCGCACCCGCGTCGAAGAGGCGTTCGTCTATGCCTGCGTGCACCACGCCGACCAGCGGCGCAAGACGGGCGAGGACTTCATCATCCATCCGGTCGGGGTGGCGAAGATCTGCGCCGGGATGCGCCTGGACACGGAGACGATGTGCGCCGCCCTCCTGCACGACACGGTCGAGGACACCTCGGCATCGCTCGAGGAGGTGCGGGAGGCGTTTGGCGAGGAGATCGCCGGCCTCGTCGACGGCGTGACCAAGCTGACCGGGCTGACCTTCCAGTCCCGCGACGAGGCGCAGGCCGAGAACTACCGCAAGATGATGGTCGCGATGGCCTCGGACGTCCGAGTCATCCTGATCAAGCTGGCCGATCGTTTGCACAACATGCGAACGATCGCGGCGATGACCAAGCAGAAGCAGATCGAGAAGGCCCGGGAGACGCTCGACATCTACGCCCCGATCGCCCACCGCCTCGGTATCCATGCGATCAAGTGGGAGCTCGAGGATCTCGCCTTCCAGACCCTGCATCCGCGTAAGTACGACGAGATCAAGGGCCTCGTGGCCCAGCAGCGCGCCGAGCGCGAGCGCTACGTCAACCAGGCCGGGGCCTACCTGGCCAAGGAGCTCGACGAGCTCTCGATCGAGGCCGAGATCTCCGGTCGCGCCAAGCACTTCTACTCGATCTACTCGAAGATGACCAAGAAGGGGCGCGAGTTCAACGAGATCTACGACCT
>CAXMLR010000132.1:0-2711 GCA_964194275.1 uncultured Solirubrobacterales bacterium | reverse complement strand
GTCGCGGTCGGCGTCGCGGTCGGGGTCGCGGTCGGGGTCGGCCTGCTAGTCGTAGTGGAGCACTAGACGCTCCTCCGCCCGCCCACCCCGCCCACGTCCGTTCGCCCGAACAAGGAACCAAACTACTTGCCCAGAGACGATCGGGGCGCCTTGTTCGCTCCCAGCGCGAACAACGAACCACGGTGGTCCGTGCGGGCACAGGTTGGTGCTTTGTTCGAGCGCCGGCCCAGGGTTGGTGCTGTGTTCAAGCGCCGGCCGCAAGTTGGTGCTGTGTCAAGCGCCAGCCGAGGCGGCTCCCTGCTAGGCGAGCTGACCGGCGTTCTCCCGCACGAGCTGGATGACCTCCGGTGAGGCGGTGGCGGTGGAACCGCTGCGAAACGGCGGCTGGGGGTCGTACTCGATCCCCAGCTGAATCCCACGGGCCAGCTTCTCTCCGGCGATCCGCGAGGCCAGCGTGAGCGCCATGTCAATCCCGGACGAGACGCCGGCCGCCGTGATCACCTTGCCCTGCTCGACGACGCGGCGACTGACCGGCCGCACGCCATAACGCTCGAGCGCGTCGAGTACGAGCCAATGTGTGGTGGCCTCGAGTCCGTCGAGGATTCCGGCCGCGGCCAACAGCAGCGAGCCGGTGCAGACCGAGGTCGTCCACTGCGAGCTCTCGTGGGCGCGGCGCAGCCAGGCCAGAATCGTCTCGTCCTCCATCAGCGCCCGTGTGCCGTAGCCACCGGGAACCACCAGCACGTCCGGGTCCGGAAGCTCATCGAGCGCCTGATCGGCGACCAGGGCGAGCATCCCGTTCTCGGTCCGCTTGGGACCCGGCTCGACGGCCAGAAAGTGAACCTTGGCCCCCGGCAGGCGCGAGAGCACCTCGTAGGGTCCAACCGCGTCGAGCGCGGTCAGGTCATCGAATATCGGAATGGCGATGTTCATCTTGTTTGGCTCCTGATCGGGATGACGTTTTCGGAGGCTGCGGCGCGGCGGTCGGCTGCGGCGGGGCGGTCGGCGAAGCGGCTACGGTAGTCGCTGGGATTGACGTTCAGGCGCCGGCCGAACGCGCGTCGGAGCGTCTCCACAGTTCCGAACCCGCAGAGGCCGGCGATCTCCTCGAGCTGCGCATCGGTGGTCTCGAGCAACGTACGGGCACGCTCCAGCCGCAGCGCCTCGACGTACGCTGCCGGCGTGACGCCTACCTCGCCGGCGAATACGCGAGAGAAGTTGCGCGGGCTCATGAACGCGCGCTCGGCCAGCGCCGCCACGGACAGGTCAGCATCGAGGTGATCGGCGATCCAGGCTTGCAGGGCGCGGAGGGTCGGGCGCTCGGCGGCCTGTTCGGCGAGGCCGGCGCTGAACTGCGCCTGGCCCCCGGGGCGACGGATGAACAGCACCAGCTCACGGGCCACCTCCAGCGCCGCCCTCGGACCGAGGTCCTCCTCTACGAGAGCGAGGGCGAGATCGATCCCGGCGGTGACGCCCGCCGACGTGTAGACGTTGCCATCGCGGACGAAGATCGGATCGGGCTCGACTTCGACGGCCGGATAGGTGCGCCCCAGTGCCGCGCAGGCCGCCCAGTGCGTGGTCGCGCGGCGGCCGTCGAGGAGGCCCGCCCGTGCGATCAGAAACGCGCCGGTGCAAACCGACCCCACGCGCCGGGATCGCCGTGCCGCCAGCCGGAGCCACGAGATCAGAGGCTCATCGCCGGCGGCCGCCCGCACACCCCGGCCCCCAGCCACCAGCAGCGTGTCGATCGGCCCGCGACACGCGTGGGCGGGGCGATGAGGAGTGAGCAGGAGCCCACTGGAGGTGCGAAACGGCGCGCCAGCGGCGGTCACCAGCTCGATCGTGTACGCGCCGGCGTGGGCGCGCTCGGCGAGCGAGAAGACCTCGGAGGGACCGGTGACGTCGAGCGCCTGGACGTCGGGAAAGGCGACGATCGTGACACGACGAGACGGGTCCATGGGGTCCATCATGGCGAGACTCGGGCATGGCCGCAATGCCAATGACCGGACGATTACGGCCAGATGATGCGTCCCGGAGCGAGGGCCTGGCGCGATCTCTCCCGTAGATAGGTCCAGAGATCCCAGACCCCACCCGGGGCCGGGCGGCAGCTACCTCCCCGCTCGCAACCCGAACCCCCGCAGGACGAGCAGCGCCTTCTCCCCCATCGTCCCCCGGGCCGGCAGGACCCCGAGCTGGGTGGCGGCGTCGTAGAGATCGAAGAACGCTCGCACGCGTAGCAGCCGATCGTGCTCGAGCTCGCAGTAGAAGACGCAGTGGACCACGACGAAGCGGTTGGTCGCTGGGAGGCCCTCCAGCGCGCCCTTGTGCGTCGCCAGCAGCTTGCTGGGGGCCGCGACGAAGCGCCCGTTGCCCAGGCGCGCTCCGGTGCGTTCCATCCGCGCGTCCGGGAACGCCGCCCACAGGCGCTCGGCGTGAGCGCCCAGGTCGTCGAGACCCTCTAGCGGCTCGTCGGTCACGGGGTCCTCGTAGTGCAGCTCGTCCGAGCAGACCTCGGCGAACGCCGCGGCGTCACGTCCGGACCAGGCCGCCTCCCAGCCGTCGATCAGCTCGTCGAGGGTCAAGCCGGGCCAGGTGGGAGACCGAAGACAGGTTGGCCCGCCGTTGGTGTCGAGGCCTCGGCGTACCGGCGGCGAGGGATGCGCCCGGAACCTCGGGCAAGTACGCCCGCCTGTACGGCGAGACGGACCGCG
>CAXMLR010000131.1:0-4985 GCA_964194275.1 uncultured Solirubrobacterales bacterium | reverse complement strand
CGACTACGGCCCGGCCACAGATCCCCACACCGGTCCCGGCGAGCCGATTGCCGAGTCGGTATGGATCGAGCCGTATCCGGACGAGCAGCTGGGCATCGAGGATGGCCTGGCCTCCCCCGAGGCCAGCTACGAGATGCGGGAGAGCGTCGAGTTGGCCTTCGTCGCTGCGCTGCAGCACCTGCCCCCCAACCAGCGGGCGGTCCTGATCCTCCGCGAGGTGCTCGGCTTCTCCGCCCCGGAGGTGGCCGACACACTCGAGACGACCGTCGCCTCGGTGAACAGCGCGCTTCAGCGGGCTCGCAAGTCGGTCGACGATCGGCTTGGAGAGCGGACCCAGCAGGAGACGCTGCGGGCGATCGGGGACACCCGGTTGACCGAGATCGTCGATGGTTACGTGGATGCGTGGCAGCGCGGCGACGTGCAGAGCGTCGTCACGATGCTGACCGAGGACGCGACCTTCGCGATGCCGCCGCTGCGCAGCTGGTTTGGCGGGCGCGAGCAGATCGGCGTCTTCCTCGCCGGCTTCGCCGTGGGGATGTGGCGGTGGAAGGCCGTCCGCGCCCATGCCAACGGACAACCGGCGCTCGCGTTTTACGTCTGGGACGACGCCGAAGGCTGCTATTTGCCGTTTGCGCTCAACGTGCTCTCGTTCCGCGGCGAGCAGATCAAAGACGTGACCGCGTTCATCGTCCGTTCGACCGAGCCCACCGAACGCGAGGCCTACATTCGCTTCACCGAGCAGGCGACCGATCCCAATCGGCTGCTCGCGGCGTTCGGCCGCTTCGAGCTGCCCGCTCGGCTGTCCTGAGTGGACCCGCGATGGCGGGGAGCCGTTCGCTGCTCTAGGGCGTCGAGGGCGTCGCGGGGGCCGCGCCCGCCAGCATCTGCGCGCGGCCCCGTGCGGCGCGCACCACCGACTCGAGCGTTTCACTGTCGTAGGCGCCCGGATAACGACGCCCGTTGATGAAGAAGCTCGGGGTCCCGGACACGCCGCTGGAGTCCGCGGTGGCGACGTCCTCCGCCACCCGGGATGAGTACTGATGGCGGCGGAGCTCCTCCCAGAAGCGATCGACGTCGAGGCCGAGTCGCGCGGCGTAGCTGCCGATGTCCCGGGCCGTCAGCTCGTCCTGATGGTCAAGCATCAGGTCGTGCATGTCCCAAAACCGCCCCTGCGCCGCCGCAGCCTCCGCGGCCTCCGCGGCGAGTTGCGCCCGGGGGTGCACGTCGTTGAGCGGTAGATGTCGCCAGACATAGCGCAGCTCGTCGTCGAACTTGCTCAGCAGCTCCCGGATCACCGACTCCGCCCGACCGCAGTACGGACACTCAAAGTCTCCGTACTCGATCAGCGTCACCGGGGCGTCCTCGGGCCCGCGGACGTGATCGCGAGCCGGATCCACTTCGTCGGCCAGGTCAAGGATGTCCTCGGCCGTGCCGACGATCTGACGCGCCCGGACGTTGGCCGGCACTCTCCTGACCACGCGCAACACCACCCAGCCCAGCATCGGCGCGAGGATCGCCGAGCCCAGGACGCCGAGTTTGGCCTCGTCCAGGCGCTCCCCGGTGAAGGCCAGGGTGGCGATCAACAGTGACACGGTGAAGCCGATCCCGGCCACCGTGGCGCCGGCGGACAGCACCGGCCAACTCAACAGTGGGCGCGGACCGCGCAGCATCGGCCGGGTCGCCAGCCAGGCGGCAGTGAGGATGCCCAGCGGCTTGCCGATGACGTAGGCGATCAGGATGCCGAGCGTGATCGGCGAGGTGATTGCGTTGCTGAGCAGGCTGCCGGTCACGTGAATGCCGGCGTTGGCCAGCGCGAACAGTGGCACGATCACATAGCCGGTCCAGGGGTGGAGCCCGTACTGCAGGCGCTCATTGGGCGAAATCGCCGAGAGGACACCGAGCTGAGCGGATCTCGCCAGCTCCGGCGTCGGCTGCTCACGGAAGGAACGGGTGAGCGAGGTAACCCGCTCGAGGTCCTCGCGCGAGGGCGGATAGGCACTCGTCACCAGCCCCACGGCGAGCCCCGCGATCACCGGGTCGATTCCGGACTTGAACATCGCGACCCACAGCGCGACGCCGACCGCGACCGCGAGCTGGCGCCTGGCAAACGGCACAAATCGGACCAGCAGCAGGAGGCCGAACAGAGCGATCGCGACGACCAGCGCGATCGCGGCGACGTGATCGGTGTAGACGACTGCTATGACCAGTAGGGCACCGACGTCGTCGACCACGGCCAACGAGAGCATGAACACGCGCAGGCGCGTCGCCGACCGGGGCGTCAGTAGAGCCATCGCTCCGAGCGCGAACGCCGTGTCCGTCGACATCGCCGTGCCCCAGCCGTGGGCGCCCTCGCCTCCGGCGTTGAAGGCCAGGTAGATCGCCACCGGGACGATCATCCCCCCGATCGCCGCCAGCGCCGGAACCGTCAGCCGCTGACGCTGGCGCAGCTCTCCCACGTCCAGTTCCCGCTTGGCTTCCAGACCCACCACGAGGAAGAAGAACGTCATCAGTCCCTCGTTGACCCAGTGCCGCAGATCGGCGGAGATCGCCCCACCGCCGAGGTGGATCGAGAGCTCGGTGTGCCACAGCGACTGGTAGAAGTGCGACCAGGGTGAGTTCGCCCACAGGAGGGCGATCACGGCGGCGATCAGGAGCACGCTGGAGCTGCCCGTCTCCGTACTGAGGAAGTCGCGGACCGGGGACGCGAGGTTGCGCGCCCACGCGGTCCGGCCGCCCAACGAGCTGCTCTGAACCTCCGCCATCGCCGGGGCGATTATCGCTGGCCGTGGCCTGGGCCTTCGTCCTGGTGGCGAGGTTCGAGCATGACGAGTGCTGTTGCTGGGTAGTGAAACAGGCTGAGTTCGCCGTTTACGGGGCGAACCAGGAGAGGGAGGTCACTGTGTACAAGCAGGTTCTTGATCCGGTTTCCCATTCGCTGGGGACCACGTCGATCTTTGCCGTCCTGCCGCTGGTGGTGTTGTTCTTGCTGCTGGGCGTGCTGCGACTGAAGGCGCAGTGGGCCGCTCTGCTCACGCTGGGGGTGGCCATCGTAGTCGCGCTGGCGGTGTACTCAATGCCGGTCGGGCAAGCCGGGGATGCCGCTCTCGAAGGGGCGGCGTTCGGATTCTGGCCGATCATGTGGATCGTCATCAACGCCCTGTGGATCTTCAACATGACCGAGGCCACTGGAAGCTTCGCCATCCTGCGCCGAGCGTTCAGCGCCGTATCGGACGACCTGCGGGTGCAGGTCGTGGTGATCGCGTTCTGCTTCGGCGCGCTGCTCGAAGCGCTGGCCGGATTCGGGACGCCGGTGGCGATCTGCGGCGTGATGATGGTGGGCCTAGGGATGAAGCCCGTGAAAGCGGCGGCGATCGCGCTGGTCGCCGACACCGCGCCGGTTGCCTTCGGCGCGATTGCGATTCCCATCACCACCCTGGCCCAGGTCACGGGGCTGCCGGTTCATCACCTCAGCCAGATGGTTGGCCGTCAGACCCCCTTCCTGGCCCTCATCATCCCATTTGTGCTGGTGTTCATGGTCGATGGCCGCCGAGCCCTGCGCGAGAGCTGGCCGGCCGCTCTGACTGCCGGAGTGGTGTTTGCCGTGCTGCAGTTCGTGGTCTCCAACTACGTCTCGACTCAGCTCACCGACATCATCGCGGCGCTGGGGTCGGCCGGGGCGGTCGTGACGCTGCTCCGCGTTTGGTCACCGGGCACGCCGGGCGCGCCGGCCCGGACGGCGCGCCAGCCGGCAATCGCCGGCGGTTCGGCTAGCGATGCCGCGTTCGAGAACCGCATCCAGGCCGAAGGTGGCCCCCCGAACCTCCGCGAGCTGGTTCGGGCGTTCGCCCCGTACGCGATCATCGTCGTGGCCCTCGGGGTGAGCAGCCTCCATGGCGTTCAGGTCCAGCTGGACAAGGCTACGAGCGCGTTCCATTGGCCCGGGTTGCACGTGCTCAACGTGAAGGGCAAGGCTCCGACCAGCGAGACGTTCAAGCTCAACTGGCTGACCGCTGCGGGAACCTGGCTGTTCATCTCAGGTGTGCTGACGATGCTGGCGCTGCGGGTCCGGCCCGTGCTGGCACTGAGGACCTATGCACGCACCCTCGCGCAGATCAAGTGGGCACTGATCACGGTGTGTTCGGTGCTCGCGGTCGCCTACGTGATGAACCTGTCCGGCCAGACCATCACCCTCGGCACCTGGGCCGCGGGCGCGGGTGGCTTCTTCGCCTTCCTGTCGCCACTGATCGGGTGGTTCGGCACCGCGGTCACGGGGTCGGACACCTCGACCAACTCCCTGTTCGGAGCTCTCCAGGTCGCCGCGGCTCACAAATCGGGGCTATCTCCGACGCTGCTGGCGGCCGCCAACAGCTCCGGGGGGGTGCTGGCGAAGATGGTCTCACCGCAGAACCTGGCCATCGGGGCCGCCGCCGTCGGGCTGGCCGGACAGGAAGGCGACATCTTCCGCCGGGTGGTCGGGTGGAGCATTGCGCTCGTGCTGCTGATGGCAGTTCTCGTCCTGCTGCAGTCCGGACTGCTGTCAGGGATGGTGCCCTAGCGGGCCCTTCACTGCGACTTTCCGCGGTCGCCGGGGTAGTACGGTGATCAACCCCCACGCAGCACGGAGAGAGGAGATTCCCCGATGGGTGATCGCATGCAGCGGGTGAAGGGCAAGGCCGAGGAGCTGAAGGGCTCTGCCAAGCGCCAGGCCGGGCGCGACAGCGGCCGGCCCGGCACCCAGGCCCGCGGCACGGCCGAGGAGCTGAAGGGCAAGGCCCGCAACGCGGTCGGCAAGGCGCGTAGCGCCATCAAGAAGTCGACCCGCTAGGGAACAGCGCCGGCCCGGGTGACACGACGGCAGCGCCGCCCGCTCGGGCCGGCCTACTTCAGATATTCGTAGGCGGGGAGCGTCAGGAACTCCACCAGTTCCTTGGACAGAGCCACCTGATCGAAGATCTCCCGCGTCTCGGCGGGGCGGCCCGCGCGCC
>CAXMLR010000130.1:0-13177 GCA_964194275.1 uncultured Solirubrobacterales bacterium | reverse complement strand
CCGCTACACCGACTTCGCCTACCTCGCGTTCACGATTGGCATGACATTCCAGGTGTCAGACACGGACATCCAGAACAAGGACATCCGGGCGACTGCGTTACGTCACGGGCTGCTGTCCTACGTGTTCGGCGCGGTGATAATCGCCACGACGATCAACCTGATTGCCGGCCTGACCCACTAGCGACGTCGAGCCGCCCGATTCGGATAGGACCAGGCTCTGGCGCTCATACGGCCCATGCGGACCGGCCGCCGGGTTAGGCTGGCGTCGAGCATCTGTAGGCATCCATGGGTACTCCCGAAGGCCAAGCGCCGCGGCCGATGTCGCGACCTTCGCCACTGGCGGCGCGACCACGATGATCGCCGCAGCTTGAGAAAGGCTTCCGGGGCGCCCCGGGACGCTATCGGTGTGATTGGAGCAGCATCCGGGCATCCGCTGCGACATCGTTGGCGAGCCATGCGGGCAGCTTCCGGGCTGAGGCGTAGCGGCGCACAACGCTGTAGGGCAGGTCGACGACGGCTCGGGTCACGGCCGCAAGAGACCGAGCGTCGGTTTTCCCGAACAGCGCCAGCGCGATCGCCCGGGTCTCGGCGCGAAGTGGCTCGTTCATTTCCGCGAGTCGTCGCCCCAGCGTGCCGTCAGGTGCCGCGTCAAGGAGGTCGTCACGCCGCACGGCGATCAGCAGGCGCGCGTCGTCCGGGAAGGCATCTGCGAACTCGATCGAGGATCGCGCGAGCGCGGCGCCACGCTCGAGCGGATCCTCGTGGGCGCGCGCTGCCGCCAGCGCGGTGATCTGGAAGCGCTCGAGCGCGCGTTTCCACACCGCAGCGAGAAGTCCGTCACGGCTGGCGAAGCGGTGGTAGAGCGTCCCGACCGGAGCGCCGCTGGCCACAGCGATCGCGGCCACGGATGCTGCGCGCGGGCCTTGGCTCAGGACAAGAGCACGCGCGGCATCGAGGATCACGTCAGTGTCGTGCTTGCGGGGCGGAGCCATCTCGATATGGTACGATCATTCGATATGGAGCGATTGCCCTACATCGACGACCACGTCAAGACGATCACCGCATCGCCGGAACGGGTTTGGACGGCGTTGCTGAACACGATGCGCACGCAGTTCGGCTACCGCCTGCCGGAACCGCTCACCACGGCCTGGGGACTCGAGCAGCCCCTCCGCCGCGGCGGCTGGACCGACAGCGTCAGCGTTGGCGACACGGTCACCGGATTCGCGGTCGCCGAGACTGAGCCACCACGGCTCCTCAGGCTGCGCGGTGGCCATCGCTTCTCACGCTACGAACTTCGATTCGAGCTCGACTCGCGACTCCCAGACCGCGTGGCGCTCCACGCGAAGACCTCGGCCGTGTTCCCTGGACTGCACGGAAGGATCTATCGCGCGCTCGTGATCGGCACCGGCGGCCACCGGATTGCCGTCCGACGCATGCTCACCCTGATTGCCCGGCGCGCTGAAGCGCGCAACTAACGCCCCACGCGCGCGGGTCCCATCTGGCGGCGATCGGGGCGCGTCAGTTGTCAGCGAGCCGGGCGATCAGCCTGGTGATGACCGTACGCATGTCGTCGCGGGCAGCGGCCTAATCGTCGGCGCGGGCCACGTACAGCGCTGCCTCGTCCAGCGCGCCGACGAGGACGTGGGCCAGGGCCGGCACGGGCTGCTGTGGGATCCGTCCCACATCGATCGCGTGGGTCAGCAGGCCTTCGACGAGGCCAAGGCCGTAACGCATGCCGATCTCGCGCCAGCGCTGCCATCCCAGGACAGCTGGTCCGTCGAGCAACACGACCTGCTGGACCTCCCGCTCGCCGCAGGCACTGAGCCAGGCGCTTGCGTCAAGAGCCATGACCTTCTCCTGCTCGATCGCCTCATAGACGGCCGCGGACAGCCCGACCTTGTCGGCGAACTGATGGTAGAGCGCGCCTCGGGTGACCCCGGCCGCGCGGACGATCGTCTCGGTGGGCACCCCGCCGAAGACGTAGGGTCGCTTGGCGGGCATGTCGGCTCCCAGGTGGGCGCCGCGGATCGATTCTTCAAGCTCGATTTCGCCCGCCGGCTGCGCGATGCATTCGCCGACGCGCGCCTCGTGGAAGTCGACGGTGGACGCACGTTCATCCCCCACGACGAGTCGGTACGACTGGCCGCCGAGATCGTCGCGTTCCAACCGACGAGCGCTTAGTCCACCTCCCAGAACGAAGCCGCGGGAAGCAGGCGTTACCCGGGACCCGGCGCCCTCAGACCAGAAACGCTTCCGCGGAAGCGTGTTTTGGCGAGCGAGTCACCGAGACGGTCGCAAGATTGCTCGTGCACGGCCGACCCCGGGCAGCATCTCGATCGTCGTCGCCTTGCCGGCGTCGTTGGACGGGCCTCGCGCTGTAGCGCCCGCGGTCAGCCTATCCGGCGCAGTACCCGACGCCGCCCAGCGCCCGGTTGCTCCATAGCGTTTGCACCGCGAACCTCCCGCCGTGATTCCCGGTCATGTTGTGTAGCGAACCGGGGATCGGCAACACAGCCGGGATGCCGGCAACGCCGCCCAGCGGGGTCGAGCCGACGTACGCACACTTGTCGCCGTTCTCGTCGGCGTCAAACGGGTCGTACCAGCCGCCGAGGTTGGTGGTCGACAGCAGGCTGCCCCGTATGTCCTCGGCGCCCGGGTCGGTGACGGTCTCTTCAATCTCGTGACCGAGCGCGATCGTGAAGCCATCGAGCTTCCCGGCAGCTCCAGGGTTGACCATGCTCTGGCCGCAGCCGGCGCCGGAGTTGAGGACATACGGCATGTTCGTGTAGGAGATACCGGGCGTGATGCCGTTGTAGATCCCATTCGAGAACCCGGGTTCGACGTAATCGTGGAACGCGCAATAACCCTGGGCGGTCGAGTTCGGATCGCTGAAGCTCTGCGGCTGCGCGATCACGATGTCGGCGTTGGCGAGATCCCTGATGCGGAAGTGGGCGACCGCGCGGGCTGCCTCCCGGGCAAAGTCGGTGTAGGTGTTGGTGGGTCCGGCGGGATTGGTCGCACTGGTCTTGGGCAGTCCGCGGGCGTTGTTGACGTCATCGACCCAGATTCCGGCCAACTGCTTGGTGGGGTTCGCGATGAACTGCTTATTGCCGGCTGGATCGGTCTGGTAGTACTGGGTCTGGACTCCGGCCCAGGCGGTGCCACCGAGCTGGTTGGTGAAGTCGGCCATCTTCCGGCCCGCGCCGTCGGGATCGCACTTCAAGGTCGCTGTGATTGCGCCCTCGGTGATGCCCGTCGCCGAGCAGGGCTTGCTGGGGGGGAATGCGCCCCGCTCGCCCCATCCCCAGTAGACGATGTAGACCTTGGGCTTGACCTGAACGTGTCCGCCCCAGTAGGCCATGTTGCCGAGCAGTGGCAGGCCGGTCGCCGGGAGCTCCGGAAGGCCGCAATTTCCAAGCGGTGGCGGTAGCAGCCCGTTTTCGGGACATGGGGGCGCCGGCGGCTGGATCGAGCTCCTGGAGGTAGCGTGAGCTCGCTCGGCCTTAGCCAGCTGCTGCTGATGCGCCAGGGCCTTGGCCAGCGTCGGGAACAGGATCGGCTTTGCAGTGGCGCTCGCCACAGCGACGCTAAGCAACGCGGCCAGCGCCGCGCAGGAACCGAAAATGGTTCGCTTCAACATCTACCACGCCTCCCGTCGGACTGAATCGTGGCAGATCGTACGCATGCCTCCCGCGGCGCGCAAGACCGAACCGAGGGGCCCCGTCCCAGCTCGCCGCCGGGCTCAGCGTCAACGGCCGCGAGCTCCTGATCGATCGAGTCCAGCGCTACCGGTTTGATCGTCGGAATCCAGCGACCGAGGACGGATGGCACGTCGCTACCTATCCTTGATCGCGATGGACACCGCCGCCGATCGCGTCTCCCGGTTCATGTCCTCGCTCGACGGCGACGTCCGCGAACCGGCGCCCGGAGAATGGGGCATCGTACTCGACGCCGCCGGCTATGTGCTCGACGTTGGCCTGGCGATTCGGGGCCCGTTGCTGCGGGCCCAGGCGGCCGTACTCCCGGCCGGAGTGATCGAGCCGCACCAGCTTCTCTACTGGAATCGCCAGGCGCCACTGGTGTGCTTTGCCGAGAACAGGGCCGGTGAGGTATTCATCTGCGGCGAGCTTCCCCTGGAGTCACTCGCTTTCGAGACGCTCGATCGCTTTCTCGGGTTACTGCTGGCGAGCGCGACCCGCGCCCGAGAGTTCGCGATTCAGAGCGCCTGAGACGCTCGGGGGCGCGTCCGACCCGGCTATGCTCCGCTCGGGACATGGACTCGCCTCCGGTCCCCGCGCCCCGGATCGTTCACCGCGATGCCGGGGCATTCTCGTGCATCCAGCGCTAGGTTTGGCCGGTGGGCGTCCGCGTGGACGCGAGCCTGCCGCTGAGTGGTCCGTCGGGAAGGCTGGGCCGAGGAATGTTGGGCGGAATTCGATGCACCTGACGGGCGGAGGGGCCGGCCTGCCATGATGGGTGCATGAGTGAAGAAGGCAACGAGAGCTTCGAGGACAGAGTTCGCTCGATCGCGCGGGAAGTCAGCCGGTCGGTCGAGCGCTTGGCGGAGCTTGACGTGGATGAGATCGCCCGGACGATCGGTGTCGATGCCGAACGGGCCCGGGGCTTGGCCGAGAGCGCTGGCCGCTGGTTCAACGTCTACGCCGAGACCTTCAAGCACGAGGGAGACTTCGGAACGGCGGCACGAGAATCTCAGGCCGCGCCGCCCGAAGAAAAGCCGCGCCGTGGTACAGGTCCGCATCCGCTCGATCTGCCGACGGCGGGGCAAGGCCTGGCCCTCAGCGCCCTCGACTCAGGCCGCTGGACCGTCGAGCCGGGGAGCAATCTGCTCGTCACCCACGGCAACGGCCCCGGCCCCAGCGACGCACTGGGGCTGGTCGGCGAACTTCGCGCTCGCGACTGGATCAATGCCAACGGCGAGGTCACGCTGGTCGGTCGTAACGCGCTCAGCCGTTGGCTGGAAGCCGGCAAGACGGCGTAAGCAGCCGACGGCGACGCAGACAGCGGATGGAACCGGTTGACGATCGCGTGCCAGACGCCGTGATATTCGACCTGGACGGTGTGTTGGTGGACTCCGAGAAGTTATGGAATGAGTCCAAGGAAGACCTGGTCCGTGAAGCGGGGGGACGCTGGCGCGAGGAAGCTCCGCGGGCGATGATGGGGATGAGCTCCGGCGAATGGTCGATTTACATCCGCGACGAGTTGGGCGTGGAGCGTGATGTCGATGAGATCAATCGCGACGTGGTCAGACGGATGCAGGAGCTGTATCGAGCCAAGCTTCCGATGCTCCCCGGCGCCGTGGAAACGGTCCGCGCGCTGAGCGGCCGGTGGCCACTGGGCCTGGCCTCCTCGTCGAATCGAGAGATCATCGATCTCGTGCTCGATGCGGCGGGGATCGCGGGATCGTTCGTGGCCACCGTCTCCTCCGAGGAGGTTGCGCGCGGTAAGCCGGCCCCCGATGTCTATCTGGAGACGGCGCGCCGCCTCGGGATGCCACCGGACCGCTGTGTGGCGATCGAAGACTCGAGCAGCGGCCTGCGTGCCGCAGCCGCCGCCGGGATGCCGGTGATCGCTGTGCCGAACCCCCACTACCCGCCCGACCATGACGCACTCAGACTCGCCGCCGCGAGCATTCACACGCTCACCGATCTCACCCCGGAACTGGTGGAACGCGCCGCGCGCGATGACGCTCAGTCGTCGCCCCACTCGGGTTGGTGCCGGTAGGCCGTGGCGCGGACCGACGCGTTGCTCCAGGCCCGCGCCGAACGCGCCGCCAACGGTGCCCACAGAGCTGGCGCGGGACTATGCGGCCTGACGTTCAGTCTGCGGTTCGCGCTCGGCGGGCTGCGCTACCGAGCACCGGGCGCTTAGATCTGGCGCACGCGGTGAGCGAGCCGCGCGCCGCGATTTCGCGTGGCAGCCTCCCGCCAGGTAATCGCCACAGCGCCGAGCCGGATGGCGTGATCGCGTTTGGTCCGCGTGAGGTCATAGTGATCGTGCCACGGCTTGCCTGGTTTGGACTGAAACCACGAGCGCCGGAGTCCGAGCTGGTCAGCCATCGCGTGCAGCTCGTCCAGGGTGTCGGCCTGCATGTGTCCGCCCCCGGTCCAGAAACCCCAGTCCCCCTCGACGAAGCCGTCGTCGACGTACACGCTCATCGTCCGAAGTCTGAAGCCGAGTCCGGTGCCTCTCAAGCGACGACATAACGCTCCGAGCGCAGGGGCAGCCGTCGCGGCGGCGAAGCACAAATCCATGCCAGAAGCGTGGGTCTATCTGCTGCGCTGCCGCGACGGCTCGCTCTACACCGGCTGGACAATCGATTTAGAGCGCAGGCTGGCTCGTCACCGGTCTGGCAAAGCCAGCCGCTATACGGCCAGCCGCCTACCCGTCGAGCTCCAGCTGGCGATGCCGATGCCCAACCGCACCGCCGCCCGCCGCGAGGAGGCGCGCGTCAAGCGCCTGCCCCGCTCAGCCAAGCTGGCGCTGCTCGCGGATCACGCGATCGACGCGGCGGTGTCCTCAGGCGCGGAGCGATAGATGCATTTTGTCCTCCATGGGAACTCCGGGCACGCACCTCGACCGTCTTCTCCCCCGCCCCGGACTGCAATCTCGAGCTCACCGCAGCCGGTCTGGGCGTGGCCCGCGTCACGGGCGACTTTCGCCGAGACGGACGTCACCGAGCGCGGTCTTGGCGGCCGCAGTGGCGCCGCTCGGTCGACCGCGATCTTGCCGCTGGCCTCGTTCACCCACCAGGCGCGTGGTTGCGGACAGCATCGGCCAGCCGAGCTCGGTTCTGGGCTCCCAGGCCGGTGGTTACTTAAGTATTTACTTGTGGTATGCTAGCCCGAGTAAGCAAAACTTAGGAGGGTAGATGGACCCCAATCAGAACGAAACCACTACGAAGTACCAGCCGGTCACCGTCGATGTCCCAGAGGAGCGAATCGCAGAGTTTCACGCGTTCTTCTCCCGGTTCCTCGCCGGCCGCGCACGTCGAGGCCGGCACGGGCGGCCCCACAGCGGCCCCCATGGCGGCTCCCACGGACGGCGGTGCGCCCCCCGGCGGGAAGTCGGCGAGAACTACCAGGCCACCCGGCCTCCGGCCGACATCGCCGAGGTCTGATGGCGGACAAGGAGATCACGGTCGCCGTGCCGGAGGAGCGCGTACCGGAGTTCTACTCCTGGTTCGCTGCCTTCCTCACCGGCGAGCCCGGAACTCCGTCCCCGCTAGCGCGGCACGAGCATCGCGGCCCGCGGCATCGTGGTCCAGCCCAAGCCTGGTCAGCAGAAGACGCTGACCAGGCTGCCTGGCTCTACGGCAGGCTCGCCCCGCCCGCGCGCGAGCTCCTCGACGTCCTGATCGACGCCCCTGGGGAGCGCTTCGGCGGCGAGGCCCTGGCCAAGCGCCTCGGGCTGCAGAAGGGCGCCCACGGAGTCGCCGGCATCCTCGCGTGGCCCGGGCGCTACGCCCGCCACCTCGACCGCATCCTTCCGATCACCACCGAAGGTCGCAGCGACGGTGGTACCGATTACTACATGGACCCAGAGCTGGCGGATCTGTTCGCGGCGGCTCGCACGCGCGCATCAGCGCCGCGTGCCGGCCGGCACTCGCGGCGCGAACCGGGGAGCAGTTGGCAGGCTTGAGCTCCGAGATGCAGCCCGGTTGGTGCCCGGACAGGTCGTCTCCGGCGTCTCCGGCGTCTCCGGCAGGCTAACGGCGCTTCCAATTGGGTAGCGTGGTGCCACATGACGACCATCCCAGCCCGCAAGAAGCCCCCGGCCAAGCCGGCCCCGAACCCGCGGGAGCGGCGCATGCGGGCGCTGCCGAGAATCGAGCGGGCCGAGGTGTTGCTCCACGGCCATCGCGTGATGTTCACGATCGCCGGGCAGGGACCACCGGTGGTGTTGATCCACGGGATCGCCGGGCGCGCGGCGCAATGGGCACAGACCGTCGAGCTACTGGCTGAGACCAATACGGTCCTGGCCCCGGATCTGATGGGCCACGGCGAGTCGGCCAAGCCCCGCGGTGACTACTCACTCGGCGCGCATGCGTCCGGAATTCGTGACCTGCTCGTCGGGCTGGGGATCGAGCGCGCCAGTATCGTCGGCCACTCGCTCGGCGGGGGCATCGCCATGCAGTTCGCCTACCAGTTTCCGGAGCGCTGCGAACGGCTCGTGCTCGTCTCCAGCGGGGGTCTGGGGGGTGACGTCTCCCCTCTGCTCCGGGCCGCAACCCTGCCCGGATCCGAGTTCGTCCTCCCGCTGCTCGCCCATCCGCGCGTGCTCGAGGTCGCATCTCTCGTCCCCCGTGCCCTGGGGCGGATCGGCCTCAGCACGCGAGCTGACCTCACGGAGATGGCCCGCGGATACCAGTCGCTCTCGGACGCCGAAGCCCGCAGCGCGTTCATCCACACGCTCCGCGGAGTGATCGATCCGACCGGCCAGCGCATCAATGCCTCCGATCGCCTCTACCTGGCGTCGAAGATGCCGTCGATGATCATTTGGGGCCGCCGCGACCGGATCATCCCGGTCGCCCACGCCCAGCCGACGCACGACGGCATGCCGGGCAGCCGCCTCGAGCTGTTCGACCACGCCGGCCATTTCCCCCAGCTCGACGACCCCCTGCGGTTCGCCCGCACGCTGGCTAGCTTCTTCGAAGCCACCGAGCCGGCCCGGCTTGACACCGGGATGATGCGCGAGCTCGTGCTGGGCCACGACCCTAAGTCAGCCGCCGTGCTCGAGCGGCTCCAGCGCGAGCACGTGACCGCCTAAGTCGCGCTCACGGGCTCGGGCAGGGTCTCCTGGCCGCCGGCGAGGGAGTTCAACGCATCCGCAGCTCTGCGGACGTCCTTCAGGATCGCATCCCGTGCGAGTTTGAGGGCGGTGATCTGGTCCGTCAGATCGGCGACCTGCTGGTTGGCCTCGGATGTGATAGCCAGCGCGTTGGACGCCGCGTCGGCGAGGCATCGATCGGCCTCCGCCTGTGCGACCCGGTTGATTTGCTGCGCACCCTCGTGCGCCGCGAGCAGAATTCCCGAGGTCTGCTGCCCGAGCCGCTCGATTTCCGCGGCTGCCTCGTGCGTCGACGGAGTGGCGGTTCGCAGCGCCGCTAACTCGCCATCGAGCTGCGCCAGCTCCTGCTCGAGCTCCGCGATGTGCTCGTCCACTTCCACGCAGTCATATCCCTGACGGGTGATCGGAAACCGCGGCATCACCTCGTCGAACGCCGGGGTGAACTCAGCGGTGAGCGGGTACTCGGTGGCGGCGGTCTCGCTCTGGCCCTCAGCACTCCGCGCTCCGACGGAGAAGGATCGGGCCATGCGATCACCCAGGTCAGCGAGACGCGACCCGGGTGATCGCCGATCCTCGGTTTTGACGCCAGCTCTCTCGAAAGCGCTCATTGTGCCTCCTGCCTCTAGGTGTCCCGACTCTCTGAGCTGTTCGCTGGGCCGAGCGGAACCCCTGGCGAGGCTCACGGAATGAGAACGATCTTGCCGTATTGGCTCATTGGCCAAGCCGATCACCGTGGCACCACAGCGGGCCAGGCCGTCCTCGCCGCCGATGATCCCGTCTGCGGCCATGCCCTTGCTCACCGGCGGATCATCTCAGCCGCTCGCAGACGTCATCGGGAAAATGCTCTCTGCGGACTGCCGTCGCCGTGGCAACGGTTTTCAGGCTAGCGGCGGTCCGCGACCACGGCGCGCTGTTTCAGTCTCGCTCGATCATGACCGACGTCGACTTCACCACCGCTGTGGCCTCAACCCCGGGGGCAAGGCCGAGCTCCTCGATCGAGTCCCGCGTGATCGCCGCGGTGACCAGAAATGGCCCGGCCTCGATCTCCACGAGCGCCATCACCCCGTCGGACTCGACCGAGCGGACCACGCCGGTGAACCGATTACGCGCCGACCGGGGTGTTCCCGTGCGATGTCGCAGCGAGCGCTCGCTCAATCGGTTGATCTCCGACGCGGGCACGAGCCGGTGGTTGCGGGAATCTCGCTCGGTCTGCAGCCGGCCGGCGCGGTCCCAGCGACGAAGCGTGTCGAGGCTGACGCCGAGCGCCGCCGCCGCCTCTCCGAGTGTCAGGTGCTTGGTCATAGGGCGAGACGGTACACCCGGCTGGTCCTCCCGCGCCGCCTGTGTCAGAGGCCGACCAACCGGGTCGCCGTCGCCTTCCAGGATGCCACTACCTCGGTGCCAACCTCCAGCCCGAGGTCGTCGGTTGCCTTGCCCGTGATCTCGGCGACCAGTGGCTGTCCGGCGGTGAGGCCGACCCGGACGCGGTTGCCGAGGGTCGTGACGGAGACGATGCGGGCGGCCAGCCGGTTTTGAGCTGATTCATCCGCGCTCGCGGGGGCTCGGCTGAGTGTGATCTCCCAGGGATAAACGCTCAGGCCGACTCGTCCCCGGCCACGGTCGGTGGTGGTGGCCACGCCGCCCCCATCGAGCTCGACCGTCGTGAGCTCGCCGCCCGCGAGCCTGACGGTTCCTGTGAGCACGACAGCACCCGTGAAGTCCGCGACGAACGTGGTGGCGGGGGCGGCTGCAAGCTCGCTCGCGTTGCCGCGCTGAACGATCTTGCCGTCATCGATCACGCCGACCTCGTCACCGAGCAGCGCCGCCTCGTGAAAGTCGTGGGTGACGAGCACCACCGGCAGGTCGAGCGGCTGGAGGATCATCGAGAGCTCGCGACCGGCGCTCGCGCGGGTGCGGGCATCGAGCGCGGCCAGCGGTTCATCGAGCAGCAGCGCCGATGGGCGGGGCGCGAGCGCCCTGGCGAGCGCGACGCGTTGCCGTTCCCCGCCGGACAGCGTCGCTGGGCGCGCCTCGGCGAGCTCAGCGATCCCGAACCGCTCCAGCAGAGCGAGCGCAGTCGCCCGCCGTTCGCTGCGAGGTGTGCCGCGGAGGCCGTAGGCGACGTTGCGCAACGCGCTCAGATGCGGAAACAGCGCGTAGTCCTGAAACACGTAGCCGCATCGCCGCTGCTCCGGCGCTCGCCAGGTGCCCTGCGCGGTGTCCACCCACACCTCGTCGCCATGGGTGATCGTTCCGCGGTCCGGGCGGACGGTACCCGCAAGCAAGCGAAGGATCGTTGTCTTTCCCGCTCCGGACGGGCCGGCGAGCGAAAGGCAGCGTCCCGCCGGCACATCGAACCGCACATCGAGTTCGATGCCGCCGACGGCGCTCGTGAGCTCAGCGTGCAGCGCCGCCAAAGCCGGTCGACCCGGGGATGAACTTGACGGCGAGCAGGAGGCCCGCGGAGACTGCGACAAGGACCGCGGAGAGCGCCAGGGCTCCGGGAAAGTCGGTCGCGAACCGGTCGTAGATGGCCAGCGAGACCGTTTGGGTGATGCCTCGGTACGATCCGGCGAACATCAGCGTTGCGCCGAACTCCCCAAGCGCGCGGGCCCAAGCCAACGCAGCCCCCGCGGCCAGACCGGGCAGAGCGACCGGCACCGCGATGCGGAGAAACGTGGCTGCTTCGCTGCAGCCGAGCGTCCGTGACGCGTCGATCAGCGACCGATCGACGGCCTGGAACGAGGATTGCGCCTGGCGCATGTAGAACGGAGCGCTGACGAACGACAATGCGACGACGACCGCGGCCGTGTCGAGCACAAGTGCGTGGCCCAGCACTCCGCCGAGGATTCCCTCGGGCCCCAGGGCGGCGAGTAACCCGATTCCCGCCGCCGCCGGAGGCAACACGAGCGGCAGCTCAATCAGCGTGACCACGACCGAGCGCCCTCGGAAGGAGCGGGTGGCGAGGAAAAACGCTGCCGGCGTGCCGACGAGCACGATTACGGCCACCGCGATCGATGTCGTCTCCAGGCTCAGCTTCAGCGCATCGGTCGCCGCCGGATCGCCAAGGCTGTCGACCAGCCTCCCCGGTCCGGTATTGGCGAAGATCGCCACCACCGGGAGCAGGAGAAACGCGACCGCGACCGCGACCGCCGCCCCGAGGAGGAGCGGGAACCACGCTCGACGGCTCACTTCGCGGGCGGCGCCAAGAAGCCGGCCTTCAGCAGGTCGGCTTGGCCGGCGCCGCTCAGAAGTCCGCTGATGAATGCCCGAGCCTGGGTCAGGTGCGCGGTCCCCTTGACGATCGCCACCCCATAGGCGACCACGGGCTGCAGGCTCGCGGGGAGCGCAATTGCCTTGAGCTTCCCCTGCGTTGCTTGCACGTCCGTAACGTACGTGAAGCCGGCGTCGACCGCGCCCTGCGTGAGCTTCCCGACGATTCCACTCACGTCAGGCTCGTCCGAACGCACGTTGGCCAGGACCCTCGCGCTCAGCGCCGGCCCGAGCCTGGCGAGCACCTTGCGGGTGTAGGCACCGATCGGCACCGTCGCGGAGCCAATCGCCACCGTGACCCCCGGCTTCTCGATGTCGGCGAGCCTCTGTACCTTCGAAGCACCAGCCGGCACGGCGAGGACGAGCCGGTTGGCCGCGAAGCTGACCGGCTCTGAGACCAGGCCCTTGGCGTAGAGCAAGTCCGGGAGCTTCGTGTTCGCTGAGGCGAACACGTCCGGCTTGACGCCCTGCTCGATCTGCGCGGCGAGGATGTCCGAACCCGCGAACGAGAAGCGAATCGCTGCGGGCGAGAACCGCTGCCCGAACTGCGTGAACGCGGCCTTCAACGAAGCCGCCGCCGATACGGTCAAATTCGGACGGGTGGCACCGCTGCCGCCGGCGCTCGGAGCGCGCGAACTGCCGCTGGTTCCGCACCCCGCCAACCCGAGGGCGCCGACCAGGAGTACGGCGCCCAGCCGCCTGTGCGTCATGCCGTCTCCTTTCGCTCCTGGCTGTGCATATGCAGATCCGAGTGATCACGCGATGATACGGCACTCAGCTGCCACTTGCTGGAGCATTGCATATGTAGCACCTTGCGCTGAAAGGCCGCGCAGGCTGACGCTCGGAGGTCAAAGCTGCGCTTTGAACTGATAAAGCAGATCAAGGGCTGGTGAAGACGAAGCCGCGCAGTTAGCGTCCCGCCCATGGAAAATTCACGGTCGGACCGGACCATGCACACCGAGCTCAAGGTGGTCGACGCAGCGGCGTTCTCGGTGGGTCTGATCGGTCCAGTGGGTGCGATCGCGCTGCTGGGGACGGGGGCCGCCGCGATCATCGGACGCGCGGTGACGGGTTCTGTCCGATTCGCTGTGTTTCG
>CAXMLR010000129.1:0-4791 GCA_964194275.1 uncultured Solirubrobacterales bacterium | reverse complement strand
GGTGGTGCCGATGGACGAGGCCAGGGCGGCCTGCGCGATCGACATCTCCGGGCGCGGCCTGTGCGTGTTCGAGGCTGAGCTACCGCCCGGGGCGATCGGCAACTTCGACCACGAGCTGGCGGAGGAGTTCTTCCGGGCGTTCGCGAGCAACGCGAAGGTGACGCTGCACCTAACCGTCGAGGCGGGGACGAACGCCCATCACATGATCGAGGCCGCCTTCAAGGCGCTGGCCCGGGCTATGCGAGCCGCCAGCGCCCTCGATCCGAGCGAGCAGGGCGTTCCGAGCACGAAGGGAACGCTCGCATGAACGACGTCCGGGACCCCGCCCGAATCGCGATCGTCGACTACGGCATGGGCAACCGCCGGTCGGTGCAGAAGGCATTCGAGCACGTCGGTGCGCACGCCGTGATCACCCGCGATCGTGCGGAATTGATATCGGCCGATGGGGTGGTGGTCCCGGGCGTGGGAGCGTTCCCGTTGGCGATGCGCAACCTGCACGAGCTTGGTCTGAGCGAGCTGATCGTCGCTGTCGCAAAGCGGGAGACGCCGCTGCTGGGCGTATGCCTCGGGATGCAGCTCCTGTTCGACCGCTCGGCGGAGAGGGAGGACACCGCCGGGCTCGGGCTCATCCCGGGAGCCGTGACGCCGCTGCGCGCGAGCAGCCTCCGGGTCCCGCACATCGGCTGGAACGAGGTTAGCTTCGAGCGCCCATCGCCGCTCACCGTGGGACTCCCCGAACAGGGCTGCCCGTTCTACCACGTGCATTCGCTGGTCGTGCGTCCGGTCGATCCGAGCGTGGTCGTCGCGAGCACGGAGTACGGCGAGCGCTTCGCCACGATCGTGGGCCACCGGTCGGTGTTCGGCGTGCAGTTTCACCCCGAGAAGTCCTCTCGCCACGGCCTGCGCATGCTTGAGAACTTCCTGGCGATCTGTCGCCGCGCGCGCTCGGCGGCTCGGCGACCGGCCGCCGCACCCGCATGATCCTGCTTGCGGCGATCGACATCCTGGAGGGCAAGGCGGTCCGGCTGGCCCGGGGCGAGTTCGACGCCAGGAAGGTCTACGACGAGGACCCGCTCAAGGCGGCCGAGCGCTGGGTCGCGGCCGGCGCCCGGGCGTTGCACGTGGTCGACCTCGACGGCGCTCGCACCGGGGCACCGGCAAATCTGGAGCACGTCGTCCGGATTGCGCAAGCGGTCCCGGTCCCGGTCCAGGTCGGCGGCGGCCTGAGGAGCTCCGAGGCGCTGGAGGCGACCGTGGCTGCCGGTGCTGCGCGCGTCGTGCTCGGGACCGCGGCCTACGCCGACGTCGACTTTCTCGACGCAGCGCTCGAGCGCTTCGGTGACCGGGTCGTGGTGTCGGTGGACGTGCGTGGCGGTCACCTCGCCGCATCGGGCTGGACCGAGCAGACCGAGATTCCGGCGAAAGTGGTGATCGAGCGGTTGGGGGCGCGGGGAGTGCGCCGCTTCGTGTACTCGAGCATCGAGCGCGACGGCATGCTCGAGGGACCCGACCTAGAGGCGGTCCGGAAGATCGCCGGGGTGGTTCGCGGCAGCTTTGTCTACTCTGGCGGCGTTTCCTCACTGGAGGATCTGAAGGCACTGGCGTTGTTGCGCCAGGTGAACCTGGCAGGCGTGATCGTCGGCACGGCCCTCTACGAGCGGCGCTTCGAGGCCGGTGAGGCGCAGCAGGTCCTCGACCAACATCGACATCGCCAGCGCCGGTCGAAGGGCTGATGCACTACAAGCGCGTGATCCCCTGCCTGGACGTCAGCGGCGGACGGGTGGTCAAGGGCGTCGGGTTCCTCGATCTGCGCGATGCCGGTGATCCCGTCGAGCTCGCCGCGCGCTATGACCTCGCCGGGGCCGATGAGCTCGTGTTCCTCGATATCACCGCCACGTCGGACAAGCGAGACACCGTGGTTGCGCTCGCCCGCCGGGCAGCCGACGAGGTGTTCATCCCGTTCACCATCGGAGGCGGGATCCGCTCGGTGGCCGACGCCCAGGCGGTGCTCGATGCCGGCGCGGACAAGATCTCGGTCAACTCGGCCGCGCTGGCCCGTCCCGAGCTGATTGATGAGCTCGCCCGGACGTTCGGCGCGCAATGTGTGGTACTGGCGATCGACGCAAAGGCGCGTGCACCACAGGGCTGGGAAGCCTACGTCGCCGGCGGCCGCACCCCCACCGGCCGCGACGCGGTGGCCTGGGCGCAGGAGGGCGTGAGACGCGGCGCCGGCGAGATCCTGCTCACTAGCATGGACCGCGACGGAACCACCGCCGGTTACGACCTGGACCTGACCCGTGCGGTCGCGGGCGCCGTCAGCGTTCCGGTGATCGCCTCGGGTGGCGCCGGCGAGATCCACCACCTGGCCGAAGCGCTCACGGCGGGTGCCGACGCCGTGCTGTGCGCCTCGATCTTCCACTACGGCCATCACACGGTCGCCGAAGCCAAGCAACAGCTAGCCGCCGCGGGCGTGCGCGTCCGAGCGCTCTAACGAAGCGCGGCCAGTCCCGCGCCGAGGCATTCCCCCGCCGGATCCGGCACGACATGCAGTTCTTTTAGTGCCTGGCGGTGAATGCCCGCGGTTAAGCGGCTTCTTCCACGTATCCCGCGGCCGAGCACGTATCGCAGTACGCGGCGGGGGGAACGCGAGGCTCGTAGCAACCGGGACGGCAACACGTGGACGAACGCTTGGGGCGGCCGCGACCGATGCGGGCAGCCGCTGCATCCTTGAGCTCTTCGCGCATGCGATCGAGCTCGGCTGAGTGATCCGCGCAGAACCGTCGACCCTTCAGGGCCGGTTGCTGACAATGACTTCCACTACGACAACGCATAGACCCGTAAGGATAGCAAGCCCAGCAGAACGCACGTTCCGTGGGCGGCTACCTGCGGTGCGGTCGGTGAGTGTTCTTAGCCCTGGGTCGCTGAAGTTTACGCTGCTGGGGGTGGGGAGTGGTAGAGGGTGTGGTGGACGAGTGGCGTGGCAACATCTGGTAGATCACGGTGTAGCCCACGAGGTAGATCGCCCCTGGATCGGCGATCACCGGGTTGAACGCGCCGTCGGGGAAGAAGAACACCTGACGACCGGTGCGAACGTCGAGTCCCTGGGTGTTCTTTTTCCCCAGGACCGAGAAGTACAGGACATTGCCGACGATCGTGGCGGCGCCGGAGATCTTCGCACCCGAGTTGTGGGTCCACCGCATCGCACCCGAGCGCGCGTCGAACGCGTACATGTTGCCGTCATAGGACCCGATGTAGACCGTTGGTCCGAGTCCCGGGATGTTCGCCACCGCGGGGGACGCATACACGTACGCACCGGTTCCCGTGGCCCAGGCGAGCTGCCCTGTCCGCGCTGCGAACGAGTACACGCGTCCATCGGTGTTGCCCATGTACACGCGACCGAACGCCACCGCCGGGGTGGAGTAGAACTCGCCTGATCCGAAGCCGAAGTGGGCGCCGGCAGTGCTCACCGCCCAGACTTGACGACCGGTGTCGGCATTGACGGCGTAGGCGCGCCCCGCGTAGTCACCGAAGTACACGGTCCCGTTGTCCAGGGCCGGACCGCCCTTGATCGCGGCGCTCGCCTGGTAGCTCCAGAACTGATGGCCGTCACGCGTCCGCAGCGCGTACATGCGGCCCGCCTGATCCCCGAAGTAGATCGTCGAGCCCCAGACCAGCGGCGAGGATTCGCTGCCTGCGCCCAGCGGACGTGACCAGACGACCCGCCCGGTGCTCATCGACAGGGCGACGAATCGCCCGTTGCCGGGACTGTGCCCATTCGTCGAGAGCACGGACATGAACACCAGGCCCTCGCGGACCCCGATCGCCGGTGAAGCGGCCGCGAGCGTTCCAACGTGGCGAGCCCATAGAACACGGCCGTTGAGCTTGTTGATCGCCTTCGCGGAGCCGTTGTCGTCGATCAGATACATCGTGTTCTGATAGATCACGGGCGGGAACTCGAGCAGGGCGAAGTCGTTGAATTGCCAGCCGGTGCGCAGCGGGGGGCCGAGCCGCGGCGATGCGGCAAAGAACCGCGTACGCCCGGCGTCGAAGCCGTAGCGGGGCCACTCGAACGTGTTGGCCACCACCGGTGCTTTGGCGGGCGTCGTCGTGGTGACGCTCGTGGTGGTGCTGGTGAACGACAAGTTGGGGTGCGACACATTGCCGGGCGCGTGGAGCAGCGCAAACGCCACCGCGCCGCCCGCGATGAGCAGCAGCACGACGGCGGCGATGCCCCAGCGCCGCAGACGCCGCGGTCCGGGACTCGGCATGGCGGTCATGCTAGTGGTCCCTGTCCGTCACGGAGACACGCGACGGCTCCGGGACCAGCGAAGATCCCAGCATGGACATCCCATCTCCGTCAGAGCTCCTGCGCCGCGTGCGCGCATTGCCGACAGCGGCGCCGTTGCTGGAGTGCATACCCGACAAGCCCCCGGTCTACCTGGTCGGCGGAGCAGTGCGCGACCTCTTGCTGAAGCGCCATCCGCGCGAGCTCGACCTGGTCGTCGAAGGGGATCCGGAGCTCGTGGCCCGCCGCCTCGGCGGGGCGCTGCGCGTGCATGATCGCTTTAACACCTCCTCGGTCGCGCTGACCGGCTTCCGCTATGACTTCGCGCAGGCACGGAGTGAGACGTACTCGCGCCCCGGCGCGCTCCCCGACGTCCAGCCGGCAGGGCTGGCAGAGGACCTGAGGCGGCGGGATTTCACCGTCAACGCCGCAGCGATCGCGCTCGGCGGCAAACGGGCCGGCGAGCTGATCGCCGTGCCCACCGCTCTCGAGGACCTAGAGGCGGG
>CAXMLR010000128.1:0-6250 GCA_964194275.1 uncultured Solirubrobacterales bacterium | reverse complement strand
TGTGTATAAGAGACAGGACCACGATTGCGTCCAGCTCGGTGTCGTCGAGCTCGGCAGGGAGATACACCTCGATCAGCGTGGCCTCGGATTCCTCCTGCTCGGCGAGCTCCGGCCGACCGCCGTCGCGAAATTGAGCCGCGGCCTCGAGACGCCGCTTGCGCTCCCGGCGCAGCACAGCTAACTCGTCGGCGCCGCCGTCCTTGGCGGCTTTTTGCAGCTCGGACAACACCAGCCGCAGCGCTCCCACGCGATCTCGCTGCCCGGCCTTCATCGCGGTGGTGATATCGGTGCGTACCTGCTCTGTGACCGTCACTACGTTCAGGATAGCTCCGTCGGGTGCGGAACCCGGCGGATGTGCCGTCCGGGTGGAGCTCCTCGCACACCGCACTGACCAGAGAGCCTCGGGGCACCGAGGCCGCCGGCAGGTAGCAGCGGGTGTAGTCGGCGGAGTAGCCGGCGTACCGGCTGTCGGCGATCGTGTCGATCAGCACGGTCTCCGGCCCCGCGAGCTTGGCCGCTCGATTGCAGCGGAAGCGCACCTCGAAATGACCGCGGAGCACCCGCGAGCGCCGCTTCGTCTCATCCAGGGCCACGCTGTCCCCTCGCCGGCGAGCGCCTGCAGCGGCGACTCCTCGACGTGGACGACCTCGACGCTGGATAGCCGGACGCGCTCGACGCCGGGGATTCTCACCGCCTCGACCATCAGCTGCCCGAGCTCAGGCCTTTGCTCGGGATCTTGGTGGTCGCCGACGCTGATGCCGGTCTCACCATCTCCGGCTGAGGCGGCTTTCGCCGGAGGGTCGGCGCTTAGCGGGACTGTGGGTTGCGTATTGCGCCGACCCGCCGAGGAACTTGCCGGCGAACGACGTCACTCGTCGCGCAAGGCAGCGCTTAGAGCCCGATGGTCCCCGAACCGAAGCCCCGGCTACTGGTGAAAGCCGCTCGCGACCGGCGTCCCGTCGTACGCTTCGAGACCAGACTCGCTCCGCGGTGTCCTCGGAGCGGCGCACGGTGAGAGGAGAGAGAACTCATGCGTGCTACCAGCCCGAGGCTTGGGCCGTGGAACGATGATCTCGAGGAGTAGGCCACCGAGGGTTACACCGATCGCGAGCGGGTTGAGCAACTGGATTCACCTCCTTGAGAGATCCCGGTTCGCCAGGTGACGCAAAGGATGCCTCGGCGGGCACCTGCGGTCACCGTCCGGATGTCCAGGATTCAGCGCGCGGCTGTTGTCCACGCGCGGGGTCAGCCGCTCATCAGCAGTGCGGCCCACTCGCCGCTGACCCGGCGCTCGCGCTCTCGCAAGCCGCAGGCGGCAAACGCGCCGGCCACGCCATCGGCCTCGGGAGCCAGCAGGCCGCTGGCGATCACCTGATCCCCGGGCGCCCCCGTCCCGGCGCAGTCATGGGCCCACGCGCGGAGCAGGGGACCCAGCAGATTGGCGGCGATCGTCTGGGCGGCGGGTGGGGGGGCCTCCCGCAGATCGTGTCGGCGTATTTCGAGCGTGACGCCGTTCGCGCGGGCGTTGGTGTTCGTCGCGGCAAGGCTGGTGACGTCGTAGTCCAGGGCCACCACCGGATCCCAGCCGAGTTTGGCGGCCGCGAGCGCCAGCACTCCGGACCCACATCCGAGATCCAGGAACGAACCGCCCGGCTCGAGCTCAAGCATCAGCTCGAGGCACAACCGGGTGCTCGCGTGGGCCCCGGTCCCGAATGCCTGCCCGGGGTCGATGACGAGGTCAATCACGGTGTCGCCGGGTGGCTCCCACGGGGGCCGCACCGTGAGCTGCTCGCCGAGCACCAGCGGCCGATGGAACTCGCGCCAGCGCTCACACCAGTCGTCGGCGACCTCATCGGTGCGCACCTCTACCAGCGCCGCTCCCGCCGCAGCGCGCAGGGCCGGCAGCTCCGGCAGCTCACCGGGCGCGCCGTAGACCGCGTACTCGACCTGCTCGGGAGAGATGTCGACCTCTTCGACGCCGCCGGGTGCGAGCTCGAGCAGCTCAGCGAGCACGATCTCCGCTTCCACGCGGTGAACCCGCACCGCAAGCCGCAACATCGGAGTTGATCAGCCGGCGCCGAAGGCGCGCTTGAGCTTTCCGAACACGCTCTCCTCGGTGTTCAGGTTGCGCTCGGTCATCGACTCGGCGAGGCGCTCGAGCATTTCACGCTGCTCGCGGCCGAGGTGGCGTGGGATCACGACGTTGACCACGACGCGAAGGTCGCCGTTGCGATGGCCCCTGAGCACCGGCATCCCCGCGCCGCGGATGACCAGCGTCTCGTGCGGCTGGGTACCAGCCGGAATCTCCAGCGCCACGGGGCCGTCCACCGTCGGCACTTCCACCTTCGTGCCCAGGGCGGCGAGCGGCGCGGCGACGTCGACGGCGGTGAGGAGATCGTCGCCGTCGCGCACGAACCTCGGGTCCTCACGCACACGGACCAGCACGTAGAGGTCGCCCGGCGGGCCACCCCGCTCGCCCGCGTGGCCGCGGCCTCCGATCCGGATGCGCTGGCCGTCGGCGATCCCCGGCGGCACGTCGACCGCCGCCTTGGCGCGCTCCACCATGCGCCCACGGCCCTGGCAAACCTTGCACGGGTTTTGGGCCACGCGGCCCTCGCCATGACACTGATCGCAGGCGGCGGCGCGCACGACCTGACCGAACGGCGTCCGCGACACCGCTCGTAGCTGCCCACTACCGCCGCAGCGCGGGCACGTCTCGATCGGGGTTCCCGGCTCGGCCCCGTTCCCGCGACAGTGCTCGCAGCGAGCAATCACCTCGTACTCGACCTCGACCGAGGCGCCGCGCGCCGCCTGCGCGAGGCCGATCTCGGCGACCGCGGCGAGATCGTCGCCCTGAGCCGGCCCGGCGGACCGGCCCCCTCCGAACGCGCCGCCGAAGCTGCCGCCGCCGAAGAACGCCTCGAAGATGTCCGAAACCGAGCCGAAACCCTCAAAGTTCGATGAATAGCCGCCGCTGCGCAATCCCTCGTGTCCGTAGCGGTCATAGGTCGCCCGCCGGTCGGCGTCGGAAAGGATCTCGTAGGCCTCGGCGGCCTCCTTGAACTTGCTCTCGGCCTTCGGGTCGTGGCTGTTCACATCAGGGTGAAGCTCACGCGCCAAGCGCCGAAACGCCTTCTTGATATCGCTCTCGCCGGCCTCTCGCCTCACGCCGAGCACGTCGTACGGATCTCTGGGCACGTCTCTAGCGCTCGTCATACACGTCCACGACAAAGCTCGAGAGCTGCGCGGCTGCCTCGCGTACGGCGCGGATCGCGGCTCCGTAATCCATCCGCAGCGGCCCGATCAGGGACACGGTTCCAAGACGGCGTGCGGGCAGGCCGTATCCAGCGGCGACGAGTGCCAGTTGCTGCAACGCCGGGGCGTCGTTCTCGGCGCCGATGCGTACCAACACGTCCCGCTCCGCGAGCGCGGAGCGCAGGACTCCGAGCAGCGTCACACGCCGCTCGAGCATGTCCATCAGCGCGTTCAGCTCCGAGACGTCGCCGAACCGCTCGAGCCGGAACAGCCGCGATGTCCCCTCTACGTAGAGGGTCTCCAGCGAGGACTCCTCCAGTTCGGTGAAGACGGGTGCGAGCGCCTCGAGGAAACTCAGCTCGCGGGCTGACAGCGACGGTTCGTGCAGTCGCTGATGGAGCATCCGCGCGCCCAGGCCGAGCCCCACCAGTCGCTCGTTGAAGTAACTCGCGGCCCAGTCGGCCAGGCCCGGGTCGACCGGATCTGCGAACGTGAACAAGCGCTTGCTGACTCCGCCGGTCGAGGTGATCACGACAACCATCAGGACCTGCGGCTGCAGCGCTAGAACCTCGACGTGCTTGATCGTCGAGGTTTCGATCGGGGGTGCGGTGACGATCGCCAACAGGTTGGTGACCTGCGACAGGGTCTCGGTGGTGACGCGCATCGCCTCGTCGAGCTCGCGGCGCACGAGCGACAGCGAGAGACGCGGCCCTGGAGCCTCCTCGGGCAGCAGCCGGTCGACGAAATAGCGGTAGCCGGCCTGGGTGGGAATCCGTCCGGCGGAGGTGTATGGGTGGGCCAGCAAACCGAGCTCCTCGAGGCTCGCCAGCTCGTTGCGGATCGTCGACGGTCCCCAGACGACGCCCGCCGAGAGCACCTTTGAGCCCACGGGCGCCCCGGCCGCGAGATATTCCTCCACGACCTTGCGCAACACGAGCTCCTGACGATCGGTCAGCACGACCCTGATTGTAGGTCGGGGTCTTGTCGGCGGGCACCGGGGAACCTCTCCACTGAACGCATCCGTTCTGTAGGCTTCCGCCGGCCGTATTCAGGGCCGCCGCGATGGAGCACTGACAAGAGGAGCGGGAGATGAGCCGGGATCTGACGCGTCGCGAGGTGCTCCGAGCCGGCGCGAGGGGAGGAGCTGCGCTGGGAGCGTCAGCGCTGCTTTCGAACTCGTTGATCGCCCAGGCGCTGGCCAGCCCGCACCGTTGCGGCAGTCTCAACGACATCAAGCACGTGGTGATCCTGATCCAGGAGAACCGGTCGTTCGATCACTACTTCGGCTCGCTGAAGGGCGTCACGGGCTTCGCCGACCCCGGTGTCCTCCCGCTGACCGACGGCAGCGGGCTGAGCATCTTTGCCCAGCCGGGATATCCCGGCGGCTTCAACGGCAACCACCTCTATCCGTTCCACCTCGACTCTTTCAACAACGGCGAGTGCACCAACGACATCAACCACAGCTGGGGCCCGCAGCACACCTACTGGGACACGGGCAAGATGGACGGGTTCGTGACCGGGCACATCGCGGCCGACGGGAGCGCCAACGGGCCGCTGACGATGGGCTACTACACGCGCAGGGATCTCGACTTCTACTACGCGCTCGCGGACGCATTCACGATCTGCGATCACTATCACTGCTCGGTGATCGGCCCGACCGACCCAAACCGCCTGTATGCGATGTCGGGCACGCTCGACCCGGCCGGCGTCGCGGGCGGCCCGATCCTCTCGACCAGCTCCTCCCGCGTGAACCGCTATGGGACGCTGAGCTGGACGACGATGCCCGAGCAGCTGCAGGCCCGCGGCATCAGCTGGAAGGTCTACGGCGATCCCGACGGCAACTTCGGCGACAACGTACTTCCGTACTTCAAGCAGTTCCAGAGCAATCCGGTGCTGGCGGCGAACGGCATGACCCCCACGTATCCGGGGACGTTCCAGGCCGACGTGGCGGCCGGCATTCTGCCGCAGGTCTCGTGGGTGCTGGCACCGCTGGTCGACAGCGAGCATCCACCCGCACCGGAGCTCTACGGCGAGAGCGTCGCCTCCGACATCCTCCACACGCTCGTCTCGAATCCCTCCGCGTGGTCGAAGACCGCGCTCTTCATCACCCACGACGAGAACGGCGGGTTCTTCGACCACGTCCCGCCGCCGGCCGCGCCGGCGGGGACCCCCGGCGAGTACCTGACCGTGAGTCCGCTCCCGGCCGGCGCGTCCGGAGTGGCGGGCCCGATCGGGCTCGGCTTCCGGGTCCCGCTGCTCGTCGTCTCGCCCTTCAGCCGGGGCGGTCTCGTGTCCAAGGACACGTTCGACCACACCTCGCTGCTGCGTTTTCTGGAGACGCGCTTCGGGGCCGAAGTTCCGAACCTGAGCTCGTGGCGCCGCTCCGTGACCGGCGACCTGACCTCCGCGTTCAATTTCGTCAAGACAGACACCTCGGTGCCCACGCTGCCGCAGCCCTCCAGGACCGACTCCCGGGTCACGATGAGCAGTTGCGCCACGAGCGCACCGGTGAGCCTGGCCACCGATACGACGACCAGCCTGAAGGCGCTCGAGCAGGTGTTGGTCGCGACCTATCCGGTGACCGTCAACTCGGCCCCGCCGCCGCAGGAGCCGGGAGCCAGGCCGACGCCGAGCGGGCCGGTGCGCTGCGCTCACTGAGCGTCGCGGCTCGGATCGCGAGCCGCTAGAGCTCGAGTTCGGCGAGCGCGTTGCGAATGATCCGGCGCCCGGACTGCTCGGCCTGCGCGTCGACGATCGCTGTTCCGTCGCTCACCTCGCGGACCGTGCCGGAGATCGTGATCGGTTCGCCCAACCGCCCCAGGCCGCGGAACTGGACGCTTAGCCGCTTGAGCTTCGCCGGACCGCCGGCGGCCTCGGTGTGGGCTCGCGCCACCTGCGCCATCGTGTACAGGCCGTGCAGGATGCGGCCGGGCAGACCGACCTGCTGGGCGAACGCCTCGTCGATGTGGATCGGGTTGAAGTCGCCCGACGCGCC
>CAXMLR010000127.1:0-4617 GCA_964194275.1 uncultured Solirubrobacterales bacterium | reverse complement strand
GACGAGGATCGTGTCGTGCTTGGCCGGCCATCGCCGTCGGGGCTTGGCGCCGTAGTCGTAGGTCCAGATCAGCTCATTGAGGAAGGCGTCCCGACCGAACACCTCGTCAAGCAGCAGCTTGCAGTAGTGCGCCTCGCGATAGTCGATGTGGAAGTACAGCGTTCCGTGGGGCGCGAGCAGCGCCCGGGCCCGGACCAGCCTCGGGTGCAGAAACCCGAGGTAATCCGCGAATGAGTCCTCGTAGCTGAGCTGGCTGAGCAACCTCGAGCTGTAGGTGCGCCCGCCGAACCCCCGGCGGGTTGCGTGCGAGTCGGCGACGGTGGCCAGCGTCTGCCGAGTCTGGACCCGGCCAGTGTTGAAGGGAGGATCCATATACACGAGATCGAATCTCCCGTCGGGTAGCCGCTCCAGCACTCCGTGATTGTCGGCGCAGACGAGGAGATCGTCATCGAGGGTCAACTGGTCTTCTGCCGATTGGATTCGCACCAAGCGAGACCGTACCGCTGCCCTCGGCTGATGTCCGAGCCGCTAGGATTGACGATTCGTGCTGTCTGATCGCCTTCAGCGGCTGCGTAGCCTCGTCCTGAAACGACGGCTCGCCCGCTTTGCTATTTCCTCCGCGGTGGCTGCCACCACCAGCGCGGTCGTGTTCCCGATCCTCTACGTGCTGGGAGCATCGACGACGGCTTGCTCGGTGGCGGCGTTCGCGGCCGGTGCCATCCCGAACTGGACACTGAACCGCCGCTGGACGTGGAAGGTCGAGGGCCGAGTGGCCTTTGGCCGCGAGATCCTGGCCTACGTCACGGTATCGGTCAGCACTCTGCTGGCGCTGTCACTGGTGACCGGCTGGACTCACCAGCAAGTCCAGGGCATCCCGGCAGGGCACGGCGTCCGCGTGCTCCTGGTGACCGCTTCCTACTTCGGCGTGCTGGCCGCCCTCTACGGCCTGCGGTACTTCCTCTACGAATTCTGGATCTTCTCAGGCGAGAGCCGAGTGCGCGCCGCTTTGCGGTCACGACGCCAGGTGTGGATGGCCGCCCGGGCGAACCGGACCCCGTAACCGAAGTTCCCGCCCTTCTTGGTTGTGGTCGCGTGCTCGCCGCGATCGCGCATGGTGGTGGGCACCTCGGCCAGACGGTAGCCGTGGAGCGCGGCGCTGATCATCAGCTCGGAAGCCTGGTACTGCGGCTGTTCGAGCACCACGGCGGCGGTCACGTCTGAGCGCATCGCGCGGATTCCGCAGGCCGGATCGGTGATCCGGTGACGAACCAGCACGCTGATCAGCGCTCCGAACACGAGCACACCCAGATGGCGGACCTTGTCGGTGGTCAGCTCCGCGCCCAGACGCCGCGAGCCGGACACGAACTCGGCGCGCCCGTCCAGAATCGGCTGAACGACCCGGCCGAGCTCCTCCGGCTCATACTGCCCGTCCGCGTCGATCGTGGCGATCACCTGAGCCCCACGCGCCCGCGCCAGCCAGTACCCGAGCGCCAGCGCGGCGCCCTGCCCGCGATTGACCGGCACATCGCAGACGAGCGCACCCGCTGACGAGGCCTGGGCCGCGGTGGCGTCCTTGGCTCCATCGACGACGACTATCACCTCGGTCTGAAGACCGGCCGCTTCGGCGGGAATCTCTGCGACAACCTCGGCGACGGTCGGCTCCTCGTTGTAGGCCGGAATCACGATCGCCAGCGGCGCACCCGCGCCGGCCGGATGGGTGGCGAGGAAGGCGGCAGCAGCACCCCGCTCGTCAGGCTTGAGCTGGGCGAGCGCCTCCTCGGCTTCGAACGGCTGCTGCACGAGCAGGCTCACGCGTTGCCGCCCGCGATGACTGGCGCCGCAGGAGCCCCGCCCGCAATCGCGTCCAGGTCAGCCTTCGACCACTCGCGCCAGACGGCGGCGAGACCTTGCTCGAAGGTGAACCGCGGCGCCCAGCCGGCGGCGTGAGCCCTGGCCGGGTCGACGATCACGGCGGGCATTTCGCCGGGCTTGGCGGGACCGTGCTGGACCTCGAACTGGGCGCCGGTTGCATCCCGCACCGCGTCGAGGACCTCCAGCACTGACAATGACGCGCCGGAGCCGATGACCACGGGACCCTGCCAGCTGTCGCTCGACAGCGCCAGCCGAAACGCCGTGACAACGTCGGCGGCATTGACGTAATCCCGCACCTGGGTTCCGTCTCCGTAGACCTCGAACGTACCGCCCATCCTGATCACGCGCATCAGCCGGGCCACGATGCTGTCCTTGGCCTGCATGCCCAGCCCGTAGACGTTGGTCAGGCGCAGACATGCGCACCGCATTCCGTACGAAGCGGTGTAGGCGGACATCAGCATCTCGCCGGCGGCTTTGGTCGAGCCGTAGGGCGTCATCGGCCTCAGGGTCGCCTGCTCGGTGATCGCGGGAGCCTCCATCGGGCCCGTTACGGCGTTGGTCGACGCGAATGCCAGCGCCCTCACGCCGGCCTTGCGGGCGCCCTCGAGCAGACCGTGGGTAGCCGCGACATTGGTGCTGAAGGTCAGCTCGGGTTGTTCCAGCGAGCGCAGTACGGACGTGACGGCGGCGAGATGGACGACGGCGTCAAAGCCGCCTTCCAGGGCCGCCGCGACGACATGCGGGTCGACCAGATCGCCTTGGACGATCTCGACGGCTGGATCCGGATGGGGCTTCAGATCGATGACGCGAACCTGCGCGCCATCAGCGGTCAGCTCAGCGACCATATGCCGGCCGATGAAGCCGGAACCTCCGGTGACGAGAACGCGCCGCCCGCTGAGGGCCCCCGTCGCGCCGCTGCTCACGTCTGCGCCAGCGCGCTCGCGGTCTGAGGCAGCTCGCTCGTGGTCGTGTCCCAGCGCACGGTCGGCATCACCGCGGCGAGGTCGACGCGATCCTTGTGACGCTCGACGACGTCGAATAGGTGGTCGATCAGCGTCGTCGAAAGCAGCGTCGGCTGGAGGCCGAGACCCTCGAGCGCCGTGTGGACGACGTTGTAGTAATGGTCGTAGATTTCCACCCGCGGATTCTCAACGTGGTCGATCGTGGCGGCGCCGGGGAATTCGTTGGCGATCGTCTCGGCGATCTGGTTGATCGAGAGCGACTCGGTCATCTGGTTGAACACACGGAACTCCCCGCGCTCAGCCGGCGTCTCGGACGCGAGACGGATGCACTCGACCGTGTCGACGATGTTGATCAGACCGCGCGTCTGCGAGCCGTTCCCATAGACGGTGAGCGGATGCCCGAGTACCGCCTGAATTACCAGGCGGTTGAGCACGGTGCCGAACACGCCGTCGTAGTCGAAGCGGGTGGCCAGCCGCGGATCGAGCTTCGTCTGCTCGGTGTCGGCGCCGTAGACGACGCCCTGGTTGAGGTCGGTGGCGCGCAGACCCCAGATCCGGCAGCCGAACTCGATGTTGTGGCTATCGTGGACCTTCGAGCAGTGGTAGAACGAGCCCGGCTTCTTCGGATAGATCATCCGGTCCTTGCGGCCCTTGTGCTCGATCTCGATCCAGCCCTCTTCGATGTCGATGTTGGGCTGGCCGTACTCGCCCATCGTGCCGAGCTTGACCAGATGGATGTCGCGGTCGATGTCGGCGATCGCGTACATCACGTTGAGGTTGCCGACGACGTTGTTGGTCTGCGTGTAGACCGCGTGGGCCTGCGAGATCATCGAATACGGGGCGGCGCGCTGCTCGCCGAAATGGACGATCGTGTCCGGATGGAAGTCGCGCACCATCTGGTGCACGAAGGCCGCATCACAAAGATCGCCGACGTAGCTCCTGATCGTCTTGCCGCTGACCTCGCCCCAAGCTGCGATTCGCTCGTCGAGCGCGGCGATCGGCACCAGGCTCTCGACGCCCATCTCCTCGTCGTATCCGCGGCGCGCGAAGTTGTCGTTTACAGCAACCTCGTGACCTAGGGCCGACAAGTGGAGGGCCGTTGGCCACCCGAGATACCCGTCACCACCAAGAACCAAGATTTGCATACGGACGCTCTAATACCCTTCACACTCGATGTGGATCTTCAGCGCGCTCGATCAGCCAGGCGGCCTGGAAATCGGCAAGGGCTGAAGAATCGCCAGCTTGCGAGCGCAGGAGGATAGCCGACCGGGCAAACGGAAGTAGGCCGGTGAGGCCATAAGGTTACGGCAAGCAACTCGTCGTAGGCGGCCGCTGGGCGGCTGATACGGTCGCACCTGCTCCGTGGCGACCGTCCGGCCGCCCCCGTCTGCTCTCGGTAGGAGGTCTCGTGGGTCAAGAAACCGCCGAAGCACACCCGATGCCGCCGTGGCCAGCATGACCACCCAGCTCGCGGCCGCGAACGAAGAGGCCGAGCGCGGGCCCGGCTGGAACTCCCTGTATCCCAGCTCGCGCGATGGCTTCGAGGCAGCGGAGGGCTAACGTCAGTTCGCGGGGGCGCCTGCGACTGACGGTGGCCGCGTCGACAGCGGTCCTGCTGATCGCGGTGATCCTCGCCGCCACCCGCTCCAGCGCACCACCCCCAGCTCCCCCCCTGCCCGGAACCGGGCAGGTCCCCCGCTCTGATGATCCGTTTGCCTATTCGTCGTCTCGAGAGGCGAGCTTCGTCGGGCGTGCCACCGCCGGCAGCGGACAGGTGCTGTTC